>WJJN01000620.1 GCA_014729735.1 Candidatus Zhuqueibacterota bacterium | reverse complement strand
GCGCCTGCGTAGCGGATATTGTACGTGCGGGTATCTTCGACCCTGCCGCTGTCCCAGATATCTCCGGTTTCCTGCTGCGCCAGCTCCGGAGTCGACGACACCAGGATTTGATACGCCTGCTGCCGTTGATTTCGTCCGGCATGTTCGGCAATCCACGAGAACCGCGGTTTCAGACAGTCGATTCCCTGCGCATTCGTGAGATATTCACACTTTAAATTGAAGGGTGGTTTCATGCTGTATTGCACTTGAATTATTGGGGATATGTTCCTTAGACGGAACGAATAACAATAGCACACGGATAAAAAATCAGTGAAAATCCGTCTCATCCGTTTCATCTGTGTTCGTTTTTATAAAAGGAAAATAATATCACAGAATAAATCGATTATCTGTATTTAACTTCGGAAAGAAAATGTGCGCAAGAAGAGAATAAATCAACCAGAGATTGATAAACATATATAACGAAATATCTTAAAAAGAAGCAAGTAAATTTTTGGAATACTTCAGAAGAATTAAGCAGAAGTTGCGTGTCAGGAGCTTTGTTATAAAAATGGGACTGTATCACAAGTCCGATTTTCTCATTTGATGTCATTTAGGACTTGTCCCGGAATCTCCTCATTATCACAAAGTTAGGAGATTCCTGCATTCGCAGGAATGACACCAAAAAATGACTTTTGATACAGTCCATTCTATATTTAATATCGTATCCAGTTCAGCAGTTCCGGCAATGTGGGGCGTTTGCCGTACATTAGAATGCCGATGCGGAATATTTTGCCGGCGAGCCACAGCAGCAGAATGATCGTTCCGACGAGCAGCGCCAGGGACAGCAATATCTCCGAAAATGGCGGCGACATGGTGGCAATGCGAGTGAACATGGTAATCGGCGCAAAAAACGGTATCATCGATATGACGATGGACAGATCGGTGTTCGGATTGCGGATGATGTAGAATGCGAAAATGAACGCGAAGATGATCATGAACAGCACCGGGAACTGCAATTGCTGCGCTTCGGCTTCGGTGCTGACCAATGCGCCGAGTCCGGCGTAAAGTGTGGCATACAAAATAAATCCCAGCAAAAAGTAGAGCACAAAATAGACCAGCACCGATACCGGAATATGCGGAAAAACGACATCCGCAGCGCCGGCGAAAAACATGCCGATGATCGCCTGGCTGTAGACGCCGAGCAATGCCGCTGCTCCCACCCAGATCAGGAATTGCGTCATTCCCACGCCGCCCACGCCGAGGACTTTGCCGGTCATTAACTGGAATGGCTTGCACGAGGAGATGATCACTTCCACCACGCGGGACAGCTTTTCCTCGTAAACGCTGCGCATCACCAGCGCGCCGTACATGATGAGCATGAAATAGAGGAAAAAAATCATCACAAATGTCACGACGAACGACAGCCCGATATCTTCCTGCTCCTTACCGCCTCTGGATATTTTGAACGTTCGCAAATGCACGCGTTTCGTCAATTTGTCGATCAAAGCGGGATCGATCTCGCTCTGCTTCAACCGATATTCGGTGATAATTCCGGAAATGGCGCTCCTGAACTTGCTGTTCTCCTCGAAATTGCTGACATTTTTGGCGTAATATTCCGATTCATTTTTGTCGACTGCATCCGGCGGAATGACCAGAAATGCATCGATCTCATTCTGATCGACCTTCGTTCGCAGCGTCGATTTCACCGAATCGAGCTTGGATTCGGTCGCCAAAATTTCCTTGAATTGATAGATCCGGCTGCCGGTTTCCGTGGTGTCGTCGATTGCTTCATCTAATTTTTCGTACACTACGCCGCTCAAATCCACCACGGAAATATTTTTTTCTTTTTCGGATTGAAGATTCATCAGGAAGCCGGGACCGATGGAAATCAGCAACAGCAGCACCGGTCCGATAATCGTCCCGATCACGAAACCCCGTGTTTTGACACGGGTCAGATATTCCCGTTTGAAGATAGTCCATGATTTATTCACGATCCATTCCTTTCTTTTTGGGTGACAACATCGATGAAAATGTTATGCAGCGATGGCTCCATCAGCTCGAATTTTGAGATCATAACCTCCTGCGCCGCAGCCTGCAGAATTTGCTGAATGGGCGCCGATTCTTTTGGATGGATTTCGTAATGAGTGCCATGATCGGTATAGCGCTCGATCAATTCCTGATTTTTAATAAATGTCGCGTCGCCCTCGAATTCCATCCGGATGATGTTTTTCCGGAATTCCTTCTTAACGTCGCGGATATTGCCGCCCAGCACAATCCTGCCTTTGTTGATCAGGCAGATCGAATCGCACAATTGCTCAACCTGCTCCATTAAATGCGTGGAAAAGATAATCGTCGCACCACGCTGTTTTTGTTCGAACATAATTTGCTTGATCAGATCGGAATTCACAGGATCGAGACCGGTGAACGGCTCATCCAGAATAATCAAATCCGGCTCGTGCATAATTGTGGAGATGAACTGCAGCTTCTGTTGCATCCCGCGGGACAGCTCCTCAACTTTCTTATCGATCCAGTCTAATAGTTCGAGCCGCTCCAGCCAGTATTCTATTTTGGGCTTTGACTGCGATGCACTCAGTCCCTTTAATTCCGCCATGAACACCAGCAGCTCAGAGATTTTCATTTTGCGGTACAGCCCCCGTTCTTCCGGCAGATAGCCGACTTTTTCCCGCATTTGCAGCGTATTCGGCTGATCATTGATAAAAATGCTCCCACGGTCCGGCTTGATGATATCCATGATCATGCGAATCGTGGTCGTTTTCCCGGCGCCATTGGGTCCGAGAAAACCGAAGATGACGTTTGGTTCCAGATCCAGACTTAAATCCTGCACAGCATCCACATTCCGAAATGATTTGTAGATGTGATCGATTTTCAGAACAGACACGTTTTCCTCCTTTATCGTGTGTCGATTTTAATTCTAAATATTGTTCTTCAGATTAGTTGGTTTCGGCAATTGCGTACATCCCCCTGATTTCGCTAATGGCGAAATCGTCCCCCTTCAAAGGGGGAATTTTTCACTAATTCTTGCGCTTAACTCGTCGGACTGTATCAAAAGTCATTTTTGGTGTCATTCCTGCGAATTCAGGAATCCCCTAACTTTTTGATAAATAGAAGATTCCGGGACAAGCCTGGAATGACATTTTAGAAAAATATCAGACTTATGATACAGCTCCATGCATCTTTCGACGCTTCGCGTCGGACGCTCACTAATCCGTGACGCAAAGCGCCATAAAATACATTCCGACGAAAATCGTCGTAACGAGGGGTGCAGTGGATAAAGCGACTGCACTCCGGAGCTTTGGTTTCGCTGGTGGAGGAACCGTCCCCTTTCAAACCGAAGGTGCGCCATCTGTTGGGTGTAGGGGGATTTCAATGCTATGTCCCTTGCGAAGGTTTCAAACCTTCGCAAGGGTAACCGCTCATTTTCCGAACAAAGAAAAAATCTTGTTTTTACTGAGAATCTGATCCAGCTCCATTTGAAAACGCCGGACATCGTCTTTCACGCCGGAAATTATCTCCTCGTATTTATCGAAATTCAGTACCCGGATATTGCGCAGCATTGGTTTTATGTAAATATCCGGACTGGACGTTTTCATTTTGTTCTGCACAATCGACGCCTGCATTATCTGAAATGATGACATGATGCTTTCCACCATTCTGGGCATGTTTGCATGTTGACGCGGGGTCTTTTCGCCGGACACATCAATGGCGATCAGAATATCGCACTGGTCGCGAATAATATCGTACGGCAGGGGATTTACCATGCCGCCGTCCATCAGCACGGTTGAGCCGGTCTGCACTGGCTTGAAAATGACCGGCAGCGACATGCTGGCTCGCATGGCAAAGATCAGATCGCCGGAATCCAGCACGACTTCCTGGCGGTTCCAGAAATCGGTTGCTACGATTTTGAGCGGTATTTCAAGATCGCTGAAAAAGCAGACCGGGATGTGCCGGTAGAAAAAGTTCTCAATGCCATCGCCTTTCAGCATCGCAGAATTTTTGCGGATGGAAAAGTCCATCATTTTATTGATATCGCGAAATTTCACCCGGCTCAGGATTTTCTGCATCTGTTTGCCGGTGACGCCGGCGGCATAAAATGCGCCGATAATCGCGCCGATACTAGTTCCCGAAATGATGGATGGCTTGATCCCCATCTCATCCAGCGCCTGAATGAACGCTATATGACTGAGTCCTTTGGCTCCGCCGCTTCCTAATGTGAGTCCGATTCGTTTCATGTAAGTTTTAATTTTTTTGATAATCGCAAGGGTTGCATTGCATAAAGGCAATGCACTCCGGAGTGAAATCCCTTTATGGATTTCAAACCTGCTCCGAATTATTTATCCGCTGGATCATCATAATCGTGTGATCATCCACGCGGGGATGCCCGGCGTAAAACGATTCGATATCCGCGTCCAGTTCGCTGATCATTCGTTTCGGATTCTGCCGGCGAACGCGTGTTATCAGCTCTTTTAATCGTGCTTCGCCGTACATTTCGGATGGCTCTCCGGATTCCATAGTTCCTTCGTGCGAATGCCGCGAAGCTTCGATCACCCCATCTGTGTAGAAGATTATTGTATCGCCCCTGTCCATAAAAAGTTCATTTTTTTTCAATGATTTACTGAATGTAGCAGTGTTTTTCGTCAATCCGATGCCGATACCTTTTGTCGGCGGGATGAATATTTTTTTTGTTATATCTGCCGGGACAAATACAGGCTCGGTGTGCCCTGCGCGCACGAAATTCAGCGAATTGTTTTCTGCATTCAAAATTCCAATAATCGCGGTGACGAAAATTTGGCTGTCGGTAATCGAATTCGAAAAATAGTAATTTAGGCGGGAGCAAATCTCGTCAGGCTCAAAGGTGAACTGCTGAGAATAGCGCACCAGGCTCATGAACTGCGCCATGTAATACGCGGCTGAGGAGCCTTTGCCGGACACATCGCCGATGGTGAACAGGAAGCGGTGCTCGTCCAGTTGGAACAGATCGTAAAAATCGCCGCCGACCTCGGTCGCGGTTTTCAGCGACGCGGCGACTTCATAGTCAGGAATCACCGGCAGCTCACGGGGTAGCAGGCTCAACTGCACCTGCCGTGCGCTCTGCATTTCGTATTCCAACCGTTCCTTTTCCCTCGCCTCGGCAATGGATTGCTGGAGCTGGTTACCCATGTTATTGAACTGATCTGCCAGCTCGACGAATTCATCATCGCCCTCCATCTGAATTTTATAAGATAAATTGCCGGAAGAAATTTGTGTAATTCCGCCCTTTAGCTGCTGGAATTTTTGCACGATCATGCGATTGATTTCCGCACCAAATCGAACAACCCGTCGAATGACGAACAGATTAATGAGAAAATAAACAATTATCAGGATAAAGATAACTTGCGGCAGCCCGGACCAGAAAATATCCGGTCGAATCGTGAATACGATATCCAAGCACAAATATGTGTCCTTAGATCGCACCGAGGTCGATCCTCGCTGTTCCCATAAATCAAAAAACAGTCGACCAAATGTTAGGTATCTTTCGGACAGCCCCAGAAACGAAGTTCGCCTGTCACCGGAGTCCTGGTCCGAATCTTCCAGCAAGCTGGCGCTCATCGCTGCGGTTGCATCGTTCGGGCGGATACCGAAAGGAAAAATTTTCATGTAGCGATCATTTTGCCAGAAATTAATTCGGTAGAAATATGCCGGTAATCTATCCGGTACATACGGATATGCCATCATCAGCGATCCGGCTAAATACTGAAATTCATCTTTCAATAAGCCCAGAAATTTCGAATCCAGCTTTATAAGATGGATGAAGTTCGTGTCCAGATTAGTCGATTTCGAATAGAGAAAATATTCAGGCTTGCCTCCATCAGCAGGATCGATTTGCACCACGCCCTGCTTGGGAAGATGGCTGACCTCGATCGGTCGGTCGTCATCCGGTAATTGAATGCTATCGAGCTGTTTTCCGCGAGCTTGATATTCATATAGTGTGATGTTTTCCGTAGCCCGTCCCTTCCGGATAGTTGATAGTTGATCTTTTAACCCGCTGCGTAAATTCTCTGCCTGCCAGCCTGATAAAAATGCATAAAAAATAAGAATGAGTATGATTAACTGGATAAGCTGTGGAAAAGTCGATTGAAAGAG
>WJJN01000089.1 GCA_014729735.1 Candidatus Zhuqueibacterota bacterium | reverse complement strand
CCGATGTTTAGTTTCGTTATAGACTGTAAGTCTACAGAAAGTGGCAAATGGTTCAGATGAACTTGAAACGAGAAACTTAAGACCAAAGTGGGATACGAAATTCTATAAGTTGAAAATTACTTTCCCTATCCCATATCCCTTATCACAAATCCCGTTTTACTCATACCTCAACGCCATTATCGGATCCAGCTTCGATGCTTTGAACGCAGGCCAAAATCCGAATGTCACGCCCACTGCGGTGCAGAAGATCAGCCCAACGACTGCCCATTCCATTGGCACGGTCGCTGCAAAATTAGTGAGGATGCTAACGATATTGCCCAGTCCGAAACCAACCAGCACGCCGAACAATCCGCCGATGTTGCACAAAATAATCGCTTCCATTAAGAATTGCCAAAGTATGTTACGCCGTTTGGCACCCAGCGATTTGCGGATGCCGATCTCACGCGTGCGCTCGGTGACCGAAACGAACATGATATTCATAATCCCGATCCCGGCAACGACCAACGCCACGATTCCGATCACGAATGCGCCGACTTTTATGCCTGCCGTCACCTCGTTGAATGTTTTGATCTGGCTGTCATTCGTGAAAATCGTAAAGTCATCTTCCTGGTTCGGCTTGAGTCCGCGCTCCTTGCGCATTACTGCCCGGGTCTCGGCGATGGCTTCATCCAGAAGCTCCGGTGATTTCGCTCGGACGGTAATATTGACCGAGCGCTCTCGCCCGCGATTATCATACAGTCCGTACACCCTTTTGAATTTTGTGATCGGAATGATCATATAATTATCAAAATTTCCGCCCATGGCAGAAGTCTTGGCTTCCAGCACGCCGATAACTTTATATTTTCTGCCATCGATTTTAATCGTCCGCTGCAGTGGATTGGTCCACGGGAACAACTTCTGCGCCACTGCATGCCCGAGTACGACAACTCTGCTGCCGATTTTCACATCAAGATCGGTCAGATTTCTGCCGTATTGAATGTAATGGGTGTTATTTTCCGGATATTCAGGTGTCCCTCCGCAGATCGTCAGATTTGAATTAGTAGCAATATCCCGGTATCGGGCAACGTGTCCGAAACTCCACAATTCAGCACCCACCAAGTCTACTGTGCTGACCTTTTCCCGAATAGCGTTTGCGTGTTCGACAGTCGTGGGACGACGTGCCATGATTTTACGCATTTCAGCTTCACTGATCGGACCACCGGCTGCCCATTTTTGTACCTGGAATGTTTGCGTTCCCAGCACGCTCAGCTCTTTTTCAAATGTGGATTGAATCACGGAAATTCCGGTCATCACGGCAATGATCGATGCCACGCCGGCGATTATCCCGATGAGTGTGAGGAAGGATCGTAATTTATGTGAAGCAATCGCGTTGACTGCCATTTTAAATGCTTCGAGGATTTGCATGATGTACCTTTCACTATCTATTAATTTCAGAATTCCGAAAATTTCAAGATTTCGGAAATCTATTCAGCGATCATCGGTAATGAATCGCCGAAATGCATTACTTTTGCAGCCAAAAGACGGCTGCAATGGGACTGTATCAATAGCGATTTTTTTATGTCATTCCTGCGAATGCAGGAATCTCCTGACTTTTTAAAATCAGGAGATTCCGGGACAGACCCTGAATGACATCAAATGAGAAAATCGGACTTTTGATACAGTCCCACTTCAAATGCTCCGGATCATTCATATCGCAGCGCTTCCACAGGTTTCAGCCGGGAGGCGCGGTATGCCGGAATGATCCCGGACAAAACGCCAACCAAAATCGACACAATTAACGCTACGAGAGCAATGGGAACGGATACCGATGCCGGTAGTACCAGTTTATTAATGAGCGATGCAATACCAAAAGAAGCCAGTATTCCGATCAACCCGCCTATCAGGCAGATCGCTGATGATTCGAACAGAAACTGCGTCATGATTGCCCGGCGTTTGGCGCCGATGGCTTTGCGCGTCCCGATTTCGCGTGTGCGCTCGGTGACAGAGACGAACATGATATTCATTACTCCGATGCCGCCGACGAACAGCGAGATCCCGGTGATCACAAGCCCGATCAACACCACCACGCCCATCACATTGTTATAGGCGTTCATCAGCGTATCCATTGTATTAATGGAGAAATCATCGCCCTCGGTGGGCTTTAGTTTCCGGATTTTTCGCATTTCGCCGATGAGCTCATATCGAAAATCTTCCATCAATTCTTGATCCGGTGCTTTTACCGCAATATTGAATCGTCGGTTTTGTCCGCCGAATGCTTTTAGAAATGAACTAATCGGAATTAATATCTGGCGGTCGTAATTCGGTCCACCGAAGAAACCGGCGCTGCCCTGTTTTTCCATCACGCCAATGACGCGGAAACTGAACCAACCGATTTTGATTTCCTTGTGAAGCGGATCGATTTCCGGGAACAAATGCTCTTTGATTTCCGATCCAATCACGCAAACGAATTTTTTATACTGCACATCCAATACCGTGAAAAATCTGCCATATTCCGGGACTGCGTTGGTTACTTGAATTTGTTTCTCAGTAGTACCGATCACAGGAATACTTTCAAGAACATTCGATCGGTATTTGATATTCCTTTGTGTACTGGTTCTGGGATTTATTGCTCTCGCACTTTTCAACCGTTGCTCCAGTTTTTCACTTTGCTTAAATGTGACTTCGGGTCGATTTCGATATTGAAAAAAGTTACCGGTAATAATCCACGGCATCCGTGATACGTACAGCACATCCGATCCCACCGCGGAAATGCTTTCCTTGAAATTATTTTTCAGACCATTGGCAACGGTCATCGTTGTCACCACCGCAAGAATACCAATGATGATTCCCAGCGTAGTCAAAATACCTCTGGTTTTGTTCATACGGATTGCCTGCAACGCGATGCGGAATGCTTCGATAATTTCGTACATAAATCGCATGTTACTACCCTTGAATTAAATCAGGATTGCTGTTTGTCTTGTTTTTTGACGGTGACGGCAACGTTGTTTTCCAATGTCTGGCTGATCGCCCGGAAACTACCGGTTACGATCTCATCACCCTCTGCAATACCGTCAAGTATCTCAATATGAGTTTCGCTTTGAACACCGGTTTTTACCTGATGCGCTTTCGCTGTTCTATTTTCGATAATAAATACAACTTGTACAAACCCGTCTTTGTCCGGTACAAATTTTGGTTCAGAGGCGGAACTATCGGCAGCAATAGCTTCTCCATTACCGGATTTTGCAGACTTTCGCTTCAACTGTTCCGGTGTCCGCACAGTCACGCACTGAATCGGTACGCCAAGTGCATCTTCTCGAATTTCAGTCACAACGTCACTGCTGGCAGTCATTCCCGGTCTTAGCTCTTCACCTGCGTCATGGACCGTAATCTTCACTTCAAATTCGGTTTTCTGCTCTGTGGTACCCTGACCGCTGATTGTTGCACTGCTTGCAATTTCGCTCACAGTCCCATGAAAAATCCGTTCAGGCAATGCATCGACTTCGATAGCAGCGCTATCGCCCAGCGAAACAGAAACAATATCGTTCTCGTCCACGTTGACAAGTGCTTCCATTTCAGAGAGATCGGAGATCACCATGATCACATCTTCCTGAAACTGTGAACCCAACGCGATCTCGCCGACTTCTTTATTCAGCTTGCTGATAGTGCCTGCCATGGGCGCGTAAATGGTCGTCTTGGAGAGATCATCTTTCGCCTGCTTCAGCGCTGCTCGTGCCTGCTCTACCAGTTCCAGTGCGGATTGATAACGCGCCTTTTCCACCTGCGCTGCGGAATAGGTTTGATCCAGTATTGCCTGCGATTCCAGATTTCTGGAAAACAGTTCTTTTGTTCTTTGATAATCTTTTTCGGTTTTGAGTTTATTCTCCTTTGCTAATTGTGCATTCGCTTCAATTGAGCGGAGATTTGCCTCTGCCTGTTCCACCGCGGCTGTAAATCGTTCCCGGTCCAGTTGAACCAGCAGAGTGCCGCGTTCAACCCAATCCCCTTCTTCAACATTTAATTCGATGATTTTTGCCGCGACATCTGCGCTGATATTCACCTGTGTCTTCGGTTGAATGCGCCCTGTTGCGGTTACTGTTTCCACGATTTTCAACCGTCCGACTTTTTGAGTTTCCACGACTGTTGCCTCAGCACCATTCTTTTTTAACGAAAGTACGGCAATCACTATAATGATGATTGCGACGACTATCGACGCGATAATTATTTTTTTTCGAGACATAATCTTAATTATCCTGTTTTGATGAATACTTGATATTGATTATTTACGAGTTGTGTGATTTTTATTGAAAAAATTGCATGTAAACTATGTACGGAATCAAGGTTTTAAATGTTACATAAATATGTTGATCCGTAAAATCTAAATTGTTATATTATTTATTTATGGATTTTATCAACAAATTTATAAAACGCTTACAGGCTATTCTGTCTACGGCATGATAATTTTTTTAATCAAGGAGCATTATATTGAAAGCGGCAGTGCTCACACAATACGGAAAAATTGAATGGAAAAACGTCCCGACGCCTTCGATTTCAGATGGCGAAGTGCTCGTCCGGGTAAAATACGCCAGCATTTGCGGCAGCGACCAGCATGTGTTCAGAGGCGAGTTTCACCCGCGGACATCGGTGCCGATGATTCAGGGACATGAATTCGGCGGCGTGATCGAGAAATGCGGAAAGGAAATCACGAATTTCCAGGCAGGAGACCGGGTGACGGTGGATCCCATTTTCTGGTGCGGCAATTGCCCAGCGTGTGAAATCGGTCATTATCCCGCCTGCCTCTCGTTAAAACTGCTGGGTATCGATGTCGATGGCGGTTTTGCCGAATTTGTGGTAGCGAGAGAATTCATGCTTAACAAAGTGCCTACTGACATTTCTGACAAACATGCGGCGCTGGTGGAAGTGCTTGCCATCGGCTTTCATGCGTGCAAGCGGGCAAATGTCCGGCAAGAAGACAGCATTACGATTTACGGCGCGGGTAAAGTGGGACAATGCATTCTACAGGCAGTACGAACAAAAACCTCTGGTCCTGTTTTCATGATTGATATTCTGGATACACGACTGCACCTGGCACATCAGGCGTATCCTGATATCATCACGATCAATGCGAGGGACGTTGATCCGGTCAGCGTGATTCATGAACACACAAATGGGCGGGGCGTGGATATTGCATTCGAGGCAGTGGGACACGCAGTCGTAGTTCCCGAACGGTTGCATCCGGTACGGGGATGCATTCAGGCAATTCGCCCGGCAGGGACTGTCTGTGTTCTGGGATTGTCCGATACCGAAGCGCCGCTGGTCATGAAAGAGCTGATTTTCAAGGAAGCGAAAATCATCACATCGCGAGTCACACACGGCGAATTTGCGGAAACGCTGCATCATCTGGAACACGGACATCTGAAACCGGATGCGCTGATTTCCAGAATCATGCACCTCAGCGAAGCGCAGCAGGCGTTTGAGATTTTGGAGCAGGAACCGGAGAAATATTTAAAGATTCTGCTCCGGGTTTAGGTCTGAATAGATTCTCTGCTTGTATATAGAACGCGGATGACACGGATGACAAGGGCGAATTATCGAAAACATTGTTGAATCAGAATAATATTTCGTCTGATCTATTGACATTTGTATGTAAATAAAGTACATTAACTATGATCAATATTTTTTTCGTGCTTCAAAAAAGAGAGGTAAACATGGAACAACACAATCCTCGTTTGAAAAAGCTGATCCTGCAGGTAGTTACAAACCAATTGCGAATGAATGATCCGCCGGAAACGAAAACTACCCTGGACAGGCTGATCTCGGAAGGATATTCCAGTAACGAAGCAAGGGAGTTGATCGCTGCCGTAGTATCCGCTCATATT
>WJJN01000088.1 GCA_014729735.1 Candidatus Zhuqueibacterota bacterium | reverse complement strand
TGTCATCTTACGAAGAGGGCAGCGAACTGGTACTTGAATTTAAAAAGAAAGGTGAAGGCAGATATTACTATGAATCTCGATTGAGATATTTCCCCCTCGAACCGGTGGATGCACTGGATCAGGGAATTTCCGTACTTAAAAAATGGGAAGTGGTTGAAGGAGAGCGTATTGATGGTGGCGTGATTGCTGCCGGCAGTGTTATTAAAGTAGAGCTGACAGTCGCCGTGCCGGCTGAGCGAAACTACGTGGTTGTGGACGATCCGCTGCCCGCGGGATTCGAGGTAATCAATACTCTGTTGAAGACAGTTTCCGAGTCGTATAGTAAATATCAACCGTTGCAGCTTCATGGTAGTTATTGGGGGGGCTTTAATTTTTATGAATTAATGGATGAACGTGTGCTTGTTTTCGCGGATAATCTACAATCCGGGATTCACACATTCGTCTATCTATGCCATGCATTAACAGCCGGTGAATTTATAGCACCGGCTACGAAGGCAGAAGAGATGTACACTCCGGAAGTTTTCGGTCGGACGAATGATCGTCGGACAATAATTCGGTAATCTATAATATAAATAAAATTTAATTTTGAATATTAAAAAATGTTCATAATAATAGTTGCTTTTTTGATTTAAAAATGTTATATTATAAAACCACATTCAGAAAACGTGAGTGTGACCCATGTTAATGATCCATAAATATGGGAAAGTTTGTTACATTATATTATTTGAGACCGTTACATTAACGGTCTCAAATATTATTGTGAATATCACACTTGCTATACCGGTAGTTGCTTCTTCTGCATTCGGTATAAAATCTGTTCGTCCTTCACGATTGTTCTCTTCAAAAAATCTATCAAAAAACTAAGGAGAAAAGTGTATGATTTCCCAATACATTGCCGAAGCCATGGAAAGAAGTTCCTGGATTCGCAGGATGTTTGAAATAGGTCAGGAGCTGAAGCGCGTGCATGGTGTGGAAAATGTTTATGATTTAACACTGGGCAATCCGATTTTGGAGCCCCCGATAGAATTTTTTGAAGTGCTGGCGACGCTTGCAGTCAATAAATCGTCAGGCAGGCATCGCTATATGAATAATGCCGGTTTCGAGGACGTTCGCAGGAATGTGGCAAAATATCTGAATAAGAAAAAAATTTTGGATGCATCTCATGAAAATATCGTGATGACAGTCGGCGTGGGGGGCGGCATCAATGTGATTTTGAAAACGATCCTTAATCCGGGAGACGAAGTCGTAATTCTGGCGCCGTTCTTTGCCGAATACGTTTTCTACATTCAGAATCACCAGGGAAAAGTTGTGGTGTCCGAAACCACCACTGATTTCGATCTCGATCTAGATGATCTTGATCAGAAGATAAATCCCAACACAAAGGCTGTCATAATTAATTCGCCCAATAATCCCTCGGGTAAGTTGTACAAAAAAGAAAAGACTGCCGAATTTATCTCATTGTTGAATCAAAAACAAAAGCAATTCAACAAAGAGATTTATCTGATTTCAGATGAACCGTATCGAGATATAGTCTTCGATCGGATAAAAGTTCCGTCGATTGTTTCTATGTATGAAAACAGCTTTTTCGGTTATTCCTGGTCGAAATCATTGAGTATTCCCGGTGACCGCATCGGATATATCGCAGCAAATCCCAAAATGCGCCACATCAAGCGAGTGATGGACGGATTGATTTTTGCAAATCGTATTCTAGGATTTGTAAACGCACCGGCAGTCATGCAAATGGCAGTCGGACGTCTTTTGGATGCCACTGTAAATGTTAAGTATTATCAACAGAAAAGAAACCGCATTTACAGCGCATTGGTTGACGCCGGATATGAAGTATATAAACCGGAGGGCACGTTCTATATATTCCCGAAATCCCCTTGCGAAGATGAAAAATTTATTGAAATGGCGAAGGAAAAACGGGTGTTGCTCGTTCCGGGAAAAGGATTCGGAAGACCCGGTCATTTTCGGATTTCATACTGTACCGATGACCGGACCATCGAACGTGCGCTTGATCAACTGGCAAAACTCGTATAAGAAATTTATCCCCCCTGATAAATTTCTTTAGCGGTGACGGTAAATGTCTCGTACAAATAAACAGAAATACCGGCAATAAATAAAGTCCAAAAAGTATAAAAAATAAATTCGACAATGCTTGCAATTGTCAAAGGGTTGAAATCTAAAAAATTTATTTCCATTAAGAATCTGAAAATGAGTATTTGTAAAAATAGTATAATCGAACGACCTAAAATCCCCACAGCAGTCGCTATTCCAACCGCGAAAAATATTTGCCCTTTATTTTCTCTTCCGCCTGCATTATGCCCGATAAAGTAGCTGACTATGCCAATTGTCAGCGCCACAAAAAAGATTACAGCCGAAACCGTATCTAAAGCGGTTATTTTGGGCCAATAGAATCCATGTACTAGGTACATTGGTCCTTTTGTATTCTGCTTATAAAGAATTTTATACGCTTTATTTATTTCATCCTGAGTCAGCGCTCGATCTTCCTGTAAAATCGTATCTTGCTCATCCGAGAATCTCGGGCTTTCACTAACTTCTTCCTCCTGTAATGGTAAAGGCTCCTCTTCAAACGTACGTTCGGTACATGAACCAATATATATTGCCAGTATTAAAATGGTAAGAAGGAGAACAATCGGTGTTATATGTTTAATGGTCATTATTTTTCTCCCTGAACAAAAAAATTCTTGTTTGTGTGCCAGAAAATTTGTATTTTAATAACCTTGATTTGATAACAATAATTATTACGGAAATGCTTTACGAAAAGAAAAAATCAATAATTGAAAATGATGTTGTTCTTGTTCATGTAAAAGAACAGCCTGCGTTTTTTGCACGTGTAGAAAAAATCGTTAAAGATGTGAAACCCGGTTGGTGGCAGGTTTCCTTTCTTTTGCTTCAGATCCCATTGACAACATTCACGTGGATTCTGGACAATGAGCAGATACGCGGTGCTGATTTTACAATGAACGGAACGCCGATCCGCCTCGAAAAAGTGGTTGCACCCAGTCAGGTTCAAGAATCGGAAAATGATGCAGAGCAAGAAGCTACATCCGGCAAAGAGGACGATTCCTCCGGGGATGGAGCACGAATTCTGTCGTTCAATTCGAAGAAAAAGGATTGATGTTCAAATTTATTAATTCCTCTTTTAGTTGACTTGCATCCTTAAAATGGATCACGTTATAGCCAACATCTTTCGCTGATTTTACGTTCACCTCAGTATCATCGATAAACAAACATTCATCATGGTGCACACCCAGCGATTGTGATACCTGTTTGTAAAATTCCGGGTCCGGCTTTAAAAGATGTTGTTCGTAAGACAGAAATGCTTTTTCGAATGTTCTGACAACAGAAAAATGCTTTCGACAGTATTCAAAATGCCAGGGATCGGTATTCGAAAGCAGCGTCATCGGGTATATTTTCTGTAATCGGCTGACGATTTCGGCGACATCTTTTTTTTGTCCAGCTAATACCTTTGCCCAGATTTCTTTTAATTTGTGCAAAGAAATGTTGATGTTAAACAATTCACAAAATTCTGCATGCAGTTGTTCGCCTGAAATCGAGCCGGTTTGAAATCGAGTGCTAATTTTAGATGCTTTTTGATTACTTAGTTCGGTAATCGACAATCCTGTTTCCTGAGACATGCTATTGAAGAAATCGTCATAACTGAGTTCAATCAATACGCCACCGAGATCGAAAATAATCACTTTCACCATAAGCTCATCCGTTGCAATATTCAGTTGGCATTAGTTGTTTATCGAATTTAACTTAACTAAAAAATGGATAAAAATCAAGTGTTTTTGGGGAATTATGAAAGATAAAATAGTTATAGGAATTGACTTCGGGGGGACAAAAATTAAGACTGCTGCGGTTTCAGAATCAGGGGAATTGTTGAGTGAACCGGTAATTGCATCAACAGAAGCAGAACGCCCTGCAGATGAAATCATAGTCAGCATGTACAAAACCGTAAATGAAACTCTTGAAAAGGCTGAGTTACGTATTGAAGATGTCATCGGCATCGGTATTGGATCTCCAGGTCCATTGGATTTGGAACGAGGGATTATTTTGAACACACCGAATTTGCCAACGTTGCGAAATTTTCATTTGAAAGAAAAAATTGAGCAGCAGTTCAATGTCCCGGTTGCTGTTAATAATGACGCGAACTGCTTTGTGCTCGGAGAAGCTTTCTGGGGTGCAGGCAAAGATTTGAATATTGTTTGCGGGGTAACGCTCGGAACGGGCTTTGGCTGTGGTATTGTCCTTAATAAAACGATTTATAGTGGAGCTACCGGTACTGCGGCAGAAGTCTGGAATTCATCCTATCTGGATTTGAACTTCGAAGAATATGGCGCAGCACGCGGGGTTGTGATGGCATATCGTAAAATAACAGGACAGAAAAGCACTGCGCTCGATATTCATAATAAAGCGAAATCAGGCGAAGATACTGCACTGCACGCATGGAATGAATATGGTGTTCATTTGGGGAAAATCATCGCAATTATGGTAAATTACATGGATCCTGATGTGTTTGTCATTGGTGGATCGGTTGGTAACGCATTTCCTTTTTTCGAAAAATCGATGATTGAAAATATACACAAACATATCAATCCCATTCCGCAAGAGCATTTGAAAATTTTGCACGCAAAGTTGGGAAATGATGCAGGGGTTCTGGGTGCCGCGGCTCAACTGTTCGACTAATCCATAATATTATTTTAAAATGTCGTTCCGTAATTATTGGCATGCAGATTGTCGGAACGGCATTTCCTTTCTATTTAGACCACAAGAAAAATCACTTTCCGCGAAGTCTTCAGTTTGAAACTTATAAAAAGATCAATTAATAATTACATTAAATATTAATAAATTACAAAAAATACCTTTTATAAGTTCAATAAAATGGCACTATAATTGCAAATATTACAGTTTCATTCAGAAAGCGGAGATTGCGATGAAAAAGATTTTGTTGATTACTATATTCCTTTTGAATTGTTCATATGCACAAGTATCAATAAATGCCGGATTGTATAATGAAAATATTAAGCAATTGTTTATTAATGATCTGGATTTAATCCAACAGGGAACTAGTCCGCTCATTTTCTGGCTCCGTTTTGATAATTCCCAGCCTGCGGCAGCCAATGTTTATCTGAAATTATCATTTATTTATGTGGATCATTTCAAAGGTCAGGTGCGCGAATTGCTTCGCGGGCAGACCCAACCGATCGAAATTCCATCAGCCGGTTTATCCCTGACCAATCAGGATATTTTTTCTGGAAATGGTTCTTATAAGTTGCGAGATTATGGAATCGACAGGCAAGCCGCGGACAATATAATGGATTATATTTTATCAACTGGTAAAATACCATCCGGTCGCTATGAGTTTATGTTGAGAATTTTCGACTCCAAGACTCATAGCCGACTTGACGAAACTGTTATCGAGTTGGAAATATCCGATCAAATAAGTATTGATTTGATCTCTCCCGGGGAGAAAGCAGATATTTCTCATTTGCCTGAAATTTATACAAAGCTGCCTCATTTTCGCTGGGAATCGAATGCTACCAGGTTTCGTCTGCGCGTATGTGAAAAGCTTCCGGGAAATAATTCACCCGAGGAAGT
>WJJN01000619.1 GCA_014729735.1 Candidatus Zhuqueibacterota bacterium | reverse complement strand
GCTGGCACCAGCCAATCGATGACTGGAAAGCAGGACTCATTTCTTCAAAAGAATGCTTTAGCCGCTGCTGTGAAATGACGGTTGTGACGGAAGGACAATTCAATGAGTTCGCCGATCAGCAGCAAATTGATCCATACTTTATAGAATTTGTCAAATATTGCGATGCACACGGTTTTCCCATCACCGTGCTGAGCGACGGGATGAAAAATTACATCGAGCGCATTCTTGACAGATACGGTTTGGGGAATCTAACGATCCATTCCAATCATCTGATATTTGAGAATGGAAATAAAATTCGTCCGCAGTTTCCGTATTTTGGGCTGGGGTGTCCCAATTGTGCAAATTGCAAAGGATATCACATCGATACACCAAAACAGGGTGAGTTGATCGTCTATATTGGTGACGGTCTTTCCGACCGATGCGGTGCGAAAAAAGCGGACATTATTTTTGCAAAAGATGATTTGAAGACATTTTGTATCGAGAATAATATTAGCTATTTTGAATATGAAAATTTTGGAGATATTTTGCGAGATGTCAAGCGTGAGACGTAAGATGTGAGACGATCCGGAGGGCAGTCCCTTTTATGGACCGCCTGTATTGAGTGCAGCGAGTGTCTCGCTGCATTGCAGCCGTATTTTTGGCTGCAATAAACGCTACTCGGCACAGATATTTCGCATCGCAGCGACTTCGTCGCTTGGGGGTGTATCAAAAGTCAATTGTCATGTCATTCCGGCTGGAGCAAAGCGGAATGCCGGAATCTCGTAAGTTACATTTAATCAGGAAATTCCGGGACAAGCCCGAAATGATACTAAATGAGTAAATAATACTTTTGATACAGCTCTGCTCCGTAATAAAAAGACCACCAGGGGAAAATACCATGAAACGAATTCCGATCCTGTTTATTTTATTATTAGCCGGATGCACGGCGATCAACAAAGCCAATAAATTCTACGATCAGGGCGATTACGAGACTGCGATCCGGGAAAGCAAATTGATCCTTGAAAATGATTCGACAAATGTCAAAGCGTATTTGCTGTTGGGCAGAAGTTATTTAGCGAAGGGTGAATTGAAAAACGCGGTAGATGCTTTGCAAACTGCTTATGCAATAACACCCACTTCCGTTGCGACAAAGAAAGCAAAAGCAGAATTGATAAATGCTCAGGCGCAATTATCCGATTCGTTGTATAATGCTAAAAACTATCATCGAGCAATCGAAGGATACGAATATGTTCTGGAGCTGGATTCAACCAATATCCACGCTTTGCTGAAATCCGGTGATATATATTATGAAACAGGACAGCTTACCAAATCCCGGGATATGTATCAAAAAGTATTACAGTATAATGAGGATAACATCCAGGCAATCAAGAAGATTCAGGCAATCGATAATCGTACTGCGGAGGCTGAAGAAGCTTATGAAGCCGGGGTGGAATATTTCAATGATTATAAATATCAGGCGGCACTGAAAGCTCTCGAGCAAGCGCTGCAAAAAGAGCCGGATCATTACGATGCCCGGTATTATCGGGCGCTGGCGCAAGGCTGCATTTTATATAACAAGGGTGGTAAAGACGAGCTATGGGATGCTATCGAGGAATTTGGTAAGGCAATGGCGATCCGTCCCAACGCCGGAGAGCCGCATTATTATCTGGCACTCGCGTATGAAAAGAAAGACAGACGTGAATTTGAAAATGCTATTCGTGAATATCGAAACTATCTGGAAAAAGACCCGGATGGTGAATTTGCGAATCAATCCAGAAAGAAGATTAAAGAGTTGACAGAGCTGCGGAACCGTTTGAAAGAATTTTGGGGAAAATGATCAACCGGATTTCGCAGGGTTGTGTCTCAATTGTGGATAGTTATGGATCTTTTCGATCAACATGGGGGTGAACAGGAAAAGGTTACCTCGCCTCTCGCGGAACGGCTTCGTCCCAAAACTATGGATGATTTCGTCGGGCAGGTACATCTTGCAGGAAAAGGCAAGGTGCTGCGCCAGGCGATCGAGCAGGACGATCTGGTTTCGATGATCTTCTGGGGACCGCCCGGAGTTGGTAAGACAACGCTGGCGCGGATCATCGCGCTGGAAACCGAATCCGATTTTTACGCCATCAGCGCAGTTACAGCGGGTGTGGCGGATGTAAGAAAAATTATCAATCAAGCGAAATACAACCGCAAGGCACTTGGGAAGCGCACCATTCTGTTCATCGATGAGATTCACCGCTTCAATAAGGCGCAGCAGGATGCACTGCTGCATAGCGTGGAAGACGGAACGATCTTGCTCATCGGCGCAACCACGGAAAATCCCTCCTTCGAAGTTATCTCGGCGCTGCTGTCGCGCTGCCGTATTTACAAACTGGAGCCATTCTCGGCTGACGAAGTTGCAGCGATCATCGACCGGGCTTTGGAAAAAGATGATATTCTGACATCAAAAAAAATTAAACTGGACAGTGATGCCAGAGAGGCACTGATTCATTATTCCGGCGGCGACGCAAGAGTTGCACTGAATGCAATCGAGCTGGCGATGAAGCTTGCATCCATTGACAGCGAGGGAAATCGTATCATTTCAAAGAAATTGATCGAAGAATCGTTGCAGCGAAAGACGCTGATCTACGATAAAAAAGGGGATTATCATTACGACACGATTTCGGCATTCATTAAAAGCATTCGCGGCAGCGATCCCAATGCTGCCGTGTACTGGATGGCGCGCATGCTCGAAGGCGGCGAAGATCCGAAATTCATTGCCCGCCGACTGATTATTCTGGCGTCCGAAGATATTGGCAATGCTCATCCGCATGCCCTGGTCATGGCGAATGCCGCGTTCGATGCAATTCACAAAGTCGGAATGCCGGAGGCGCAGATCATTCTGGCGCAGGTTGCGACGTATCTGGCATCTGTGCCCAAAAGCAACGCCGCATATCTGGCGATCAATCAGGCAATGGAAGATGTCCGAAAGACACCGGCGGAGCCGGTTCCACTGCATCTGCGCAATGCGCCAACCCAACTCATGAAAGACGAGGGCTACGCAGATGGGTACAAGTATCCCCATGATTTTCCCGAGCATTTCGTCGATGAAAATTATTTGCCGGAATCAAAAAAAAATGTCATCTACTATGAACCGTCGGAAAGCGGGTATGAAAAAACGCTGAAAGAGCGATTGTTACGTTTGTGGAAAAAAAGAAGAAAATGAATTTATCGCTATCTAAAATCATCGTTTTTCTGTGTTGTCACGCACTGGTTGCTTCTGCAAACAGTCAGCTTGATTCACTCGTGGCACCGCAAGCCACTCAGAATGCCGACACTACGGAGGTCGTTGGTCCGATGGATGCTGTATCTGCCGATTCGCTTATTGCTGACCCGGATTCGGTAGCATCCCGATTTAAAACTGCAAATGTCGGCATGGACACCTCTCTTTTCTATGATGCGAAATTCATCGATATTATCGTTCCTGAAAGACTCACCTATTTATTGAATGATGCAGTGGTTAAGTATAAAAACATGACCCTGAAAGCAGATAAGATTACTGTCGACTGGAACACGAATATCATTACAGCCGAAGGGATACCGGATACGGTTTATATTTATAACGAAGATCACACCGATTCTACAGCAGAGATAAAATGGCGCGGATTACCATCGCTGGCAGAAAAAGGGGACGTGCTGAACGGTTTCAAGCTGATTTACAATTTCAAAACCGAAAAGGGGCGCGTTATTCGCGGTCGAACCGATTTCGAGAGTGGTTTTTATTTTGGCGAGCAGATGAAACAGATCGGGGAAGATATTATCAATATTTCGCACGGCTATTTCACGACGTGTGATTTGAAAGAAGAGCCGCATTTCCATTTTCAAAGCAGGCGGATTCGGGTGATTGTACAAGATAAAGTAATTGCAAAACCGGTGATCTTTTATATTCGCAAGATACCGGTGGCGATCATTCCGTTTGCAGTTTTCCCGCACAAACAGGGGCGCACTTCCGGCATTGTGATCCCGTCTTACGGCAGAAGCGCAACCGAAGGTAATTTCATTCGCGGACTTGGCTACTACTGGGCGCCAAACGACTATTTCGACGCCCGGATGTTGATCGATTATTTCGATCGCAGCGGCTGGATGCTGCGCGGAGATATGAATTATGCAAAACGCTATACGCTGGATGGAAGCGTCAGTGGTTCGTTTACACGCAAGGATTTTATTACCGGTAGATCTGAACGGCGCT
>WJJN01000618.1 GCA_014729735.1 Candidatus Zhuqueibacterota bacterium | reverse complement strand
GATGATGATTGCAGGAAAGAAAATGTGGTCTTTAATAATTCCGATGCTGAACCCGACTGCCAGTGCGTCGATGCTGGTCGCAACAGAAAGCGTTACCAGCGCCCAGCCTCTTGTGATATCTTTGGAAATCTGGCTTATTTCGGGATGTCTGCCGTCGGCGATCATTTTGATGCCGATTACTGCCAGGATGGCAAATGCGATCCAGTGATCGTACTGTGAAACGTAGCGAACGATTGTGGATCCCGCCAGCCAGCCAAGCAGCGGCATATAGAATTGAAACAAGCCAAAATGAAATGATAATCGAAATTTCTGCCGCCCGCCCAATCCACCTGAATATGCGGCAGCAGCAACAGAAACAGCAAAAGCATCGAGAGCCAGAGCAAATGCGATTCCCAGGATAGAAGCAATATTCATGAGTTATTCAGATATTTCCAGTTTCTCTTTAATCAGTCCTTTTAGTTGATTTTGTGGCAGTGATCGACCATTTAGTACAATCTTTTTATTGATCAAAAGCGTCGGCGTGCGCACCATTCCGTATTCCGCAATTTCATTGATATCGCGAATATGCTGTACATCCGCAGCGAAATCTAATTCCGCCAGAATCGATTTCACGTCCCGCTCCATTTGCTCGCAGGCAGTACAGCCGAAACCTAAAATGATAATGCTCGTGAAAGAAGTATCCGGCTCCGGTGGAAGCGACACGCCAATCGCCTTTTTAAATTCCCGCAGAAAAGCCTTCCCATAATCATCGTAAATTGATTCCGGAATGTAGTTTTGAACTTTCAGTCTTGTGAGTAGTTCCTGTGTTACTCTCAAATCATCGGTTAAATTCAGCGAACGCACAGCATCTATAGCTTCGGATAAACCATTGATGCCGATATGATGTTCCCCGATTTTTATCTGCGTAATTTCATCATTCATATTTTCGATTAATTCCTGAAAAATCTTTTTTGAAAATACAGCGCCACATTGACCAGACTAATAAGAACCGGAACTTCTACCAATGGTCCGATGACGGCGGCAAACGCTTCTCCCGAATGAATCCCGAAAACAGCCACAGCCACGGCGATGGCTAATTCAAAATTATTGCTGGCAGCCGTAAAGGACAGCGTTGCCGACTGGGAATAATTCGCGCCAAATCTTTTGCTCATAAAAAATGTCAGCAGGAACATCACGACAAAATAAATCAATAACGGGATTGCGATGCGTACGACATCCAGCGGCAGTTGCACGATGTATTCGCCTTTTAGTGAAAACATCACGACGATAGTAAAGAGCAGAGCTATCAGTGTAATCGGACTGATTTTAGGAATAAATTTTTCCTGATACCAGTCCTTGCTTTTTAGCTTAATAAGCGAAAAGCGGGTGATGATACCAGCAATAAACGGAATTCCCAGGTAGATAAAAACACTTTCCGCGATTTGTCCGATAGTTACTTCCACTGCAGTCCCTTCCAACCCAAACCAGGTCGGCAAGATCGTGATGAATACATACGCATATATCGAGAAAAAGAGAACCTGAAAAATGGAATTGAATGCAACGAGACCCGCGGCATATTCGGTGTCTCCTTCTGCGAGCTCATTCCAGACGATCACCATCGCGATGCAGCGGGCGAGTCCGATCATAATCAAACCGTACATGTATTCCGGATAATTATTCAAAAAAATAATCGCCAGAAAGAACATCAGAATCGGTCCGATAAGCCAGTTTTGGACCAGCGATAATCCAAGAATTTTCCAGTTTCGAAAGACTTCGCCAAGTTCTTCATACTTGACTTTCGCCAGCGGCGGATACATCATCAAAATGAGACCGACGGCGATGGGAATATTCGTGGTTCCGACCTGGAAGAGATTCCAGAAGTTGACAATATTTGGAAACAGATACCCGGAGCCGACGCCGACGATCATTGCTAAAAAAATCCAGAGAGTCAAAAAGCGATTTAGAAATGATAGCTTTTTTACGGCAGCTTCACTCATTTAATCCTCTTTATTTTGTTCTTCAATGAACTTCAACAGGGTGGATTTTATTTTATCCCGTACATCCCGGAAAACGTCCAGCACCTCTTCTTCAATGCCGGTAGCTTCTGCCGGATCCTTGAAACTCCAGTGGATGCGCTGAGCATTTCCGGGAAAATAAGGACAGCGTTCTTTTGCATTATCGCACACAGTGATGATGTAATCGAAATCCTGTCCCACGAATTGCTGCACATCTTTGGAGGCGTGCCCGGAAATATCGATACCGTCTTCCTGCATCACCCGGACTGCTTTCGGATTGACGACACTCGGCTCCAGACCAGCGCTTTCCACATCGTAGCGATCACCGGCAAAATGCCGCAAATATCCTTCTGCCATTTGGGAGCGGCACGAATTGCCCGTGCATAATACGAGAATTTTCTTTTTCATGATTTCAGCCTTTCAAATTCGGCAATCGCCGAAATGAACAATTAAAAAATTTTAGCACAAATCCTTGCGGTCGACTGTTTGCAATCGCCGGGAATCGGCTGCTATTTGCGGATCATTATTCAGCCAATACGAAAGCAATGGCAGCAGCCCGACAAGAAACATGTTGCCTGCCTGTGAGTTCAGATGATACTCCACCCATTTTCCATCCTTGCGATCGATAATCAGACCTGCTTCTCTTAACAAGCTCAAATGTTGCGATACAGTCGATGGCGCAAGCTTCAAAATTTCGGTAATTTCGCACACGCACAATGCCCGTTGCTGCAACATTTTCACAATGCGAAGGCGACTTTTATCTCCAAGTGCCTTGAATATTTTTACTAGAGTTTCCAATTTTCGAAATTTATACGATATTATCTGTCTGCTTATTATCATTTCGGTAAATATAGAAATGATATTTGAAAAAGTCAAGTTAAAAATCAAAAAAATTTACAGAAAGCCCTTTAATAAAGATTAATGATAAAATGATATGATATATTTAAATATTTATCAAAAGTTCATTTATTTGATTGTCAACATAGAATCATTTCAAGTGAGACACTTATTGAGACATTAATAATGATAATAAGCTGAAAAGAAATGAGATAGCTTGTTTTTACAATGTCTCAAAAAAAATTCTACTTCTTGAGCTCAAAATTTTAGCTAACTTTTTTTATATTAATAATATCAATAAGTTAGGAGTTATAATGTTAATAAATTAATTTCTGGCATGTTATTTGAGTTTTAAAGAAATTATTTTGTAGGGCACTAATGAATTATTTTTTCGAAGTGAATTGTCATCGAAAGTATTTTACTATTCTTTTTTTTAAACTTATTCAAAAAAATTAGATTAAGGAGATAATCATGAAGCTTAGATCAATTTTAATAATAACAATCATCTTTATTGCATCGTATTCAGTTAACGCGGCGGTGCCTCAATTAATGAATTACCAGGCGGTTTTAACTGACACCAGCGGTGTTCCAGTTAATGGTGATGTTTCCATCCAATTCCGCATTTATGACGCTGAAGTTGGCGGAACTCAACTCTGGACAGAAACTCAGCTTGTATCTGTAGTTGATGGGCTCTTGAATGTTTTACTCGGAGATGTAACACCAATACCGTATAGCGTGTTTGACGGAAGCGATCGGTGGATCTCGCTTCAAGTAGCTGGAGATCCGGAAATGGAGCCAAGAAAACGACTTGTCAGTGTTGGAAATGCATATAAATCATATGATTCGGATATGTTGGAAGGACATAGTTCGTCGGATTTCTCGATGGCTACACATGATCATGATTCGCGCTACTACCAACAATCGCAATTAAACACCAACGACGGAAATGTGAATCAAACCTCGGATCCCGTAAGCTGGTCGAAACTGAAGGATGTCCCGGCTGGATTTGCTGATGGTACAGATGATGGCGGCGGTGGTCTGGCTTTGCCTTACGTTGAGTCAACATCAGCTTTGGAGGCTTTTAAAATTGAGAATAGCAGCAGCGACAACTATGCAAAAGCAATTTACGGACAAATTTCCAGCACAACTCCGGGCGGATTTTCTGTTGCCGTTAGAGGCGAAAACAAAGGAGCAGATGATTTAGGTATTGGTGTCTGGGGATCACAAAGTGGGTCCGGCTATGGTGTGTACGGCACGTCCAATGGAGGATATGCTGTTTACGGCTCTGCAATTACAGGAACCGGCGTAATTGGTCAGCATGGTTCGACTGCAGGAACAGATCCGGGAGTCCATGGAATAACGAGATCAACTACGAGTTTTGCCACGGCAGTTTATGGTGTTGTAAATAGCACCTCCCCCGGTGGTTTCTCGGCTGGCGTAAAAGGAGAAAATAAAGGGGAAAACAGCAATGGCATCGGTGTTCACGGAGAACATGCAGGCTCCGGTTGGGGCGTATACGGTAGGTCTCCTTCAGGGAGAGGTGTGTATGGTTCCTCCAGTTCAGGAGTTGGTGTATATGCAGTTTCGTCTACTGGCGCAGGAGTATATGCAACTTCCAATACCAATGTTGCTTTATATGGATATCGCACCGCGACAAATGGTACAAATCCCGGAGTTTATGGTAGAACAAACTCGGAAGACGCGAATGCAATGGGTGTTTTTGGTCTTGTGAATTCAACCAGTCCTGGTGGTTTTTCCGCCGGTGTTCGCGCTGAAAACAATGGAACCGGACCACTTGGCGTTGGCTTATATGCTGCACATGAAGGAACAGGGTGGGCAGTATATGGCAGAGTACCCTCGAATTCCAGTGGGTACGCCGGCTATTTTAGTGGACGCGTGCAGGTCACCGGAACTCTATCAAAAGGAGGGGGCTCTTTTCTCATTGATCATCCATTGGATCCCGAAAATAAATATCTGGCGCATTCATTTGTTGAAAGCCCTGACATGAAAAACGTATACGACGGTGTATTGACTCTGGATGGCAATGGCGAAGGTTGGGTACAATTACCGGATTGGTTTGAAGCACTCAACGAAGAATTCCGTTATCAATTGACAGCCATTGGCGCGCCTGCTCCCAATATTTATATTGCAGAAGAAATTTCAGGCAATCGCTTCAAAATTGCCGGCGGCAAAGCAAACATGAAGGTTTCCTGGCAAGTTACAGGAATCCGCCACGATCCATTTGCAGAGGAATACCGCATCAAAGTCGAACAGGAAAAAGAAAACGAAGCTCGTGGCTATTATTTGTATCCTGAACTCTATGGCTCCACAAGTAATATGAGCATTGATCGCGCGAAGCAACCGGGATTCAAGGCTTCAGTTGAACCCGAAATGCAGGAACCTGAGCAACAAGGGCAATAGAAAATGATCAATTATAGAAATGTGAAAAAAATGTTAGGAGAAATATAATGATCCTATATAAATACAGATGGGCTGGATGTCTTTTGCTCATCCCCCTGATACTATTGCTTATGTCAGTGGGAGCTGCAGAGGGACAGTCCAGCACAAATTATATTATACAAAATTATGTGTTTGACCAGGGCGGCGCACGGTCTCAATCAGCAAACAAGAAAGTAATTGACGCTATTGGACAGCCTTCCGCTGTTGGGAGCTATGGCAGCACAAATTATAAATTGTCCGCTGGTTTATTTACTCCCGCGGTGAATGCTCCGCCTATCTACCCTGTTGTCACAAGTCCGCAAATAGCTGGAGGAGAATTTTGGGTAGATATTTACGTCGGAACCGATGAAATTCCTGCTAGCAATTTATTTGGCGTTAGCTTCAATTTGAATTTTACGAACACAACGATTGTGGATGTTCTAACACCGCATTCAAGTAATGTTGTCCCGGGTAGCTTTCTTGGAAATGACGTCATTTTCTTTCAGTCAGTGGATGAATCCGCCGGCAAGGTGAGCATCGGAAATAGTCGCAAATCAGGTGCAGGCGGCGTTAGCGGTTCCGGTCCGGTGGCAAGAATCATGTTTAAAATCGCATCCGGCGCGACTGATGGCGAAACGATCAGTTTTTCTATC
Organism: Candidatus Zhuqueibacterota bacterium; assembly: GCA_014729735.1. Lineage (GTDB taxonomy): Bacteria > Zhuqueibacterota > Zhuqueibacteria > Thermofontimicrobiales > Thiofontviventaceae > Mariaggregatimicrobium. The sequence continues at coordinate 1,519 of WJJN01000618.1, read as the reverse complement.
ACGAATGCAGAGGCGACGGATCCTTCCGGAACAAATTTGACAATAGATCCGCAATCGGATTCCACAACTGTACAGGCAGGCGTCATTGTATGGCCAGGCGACACAAATGATGATGGCATTGTCAATCAGGCAGACGTGCTGCCACTTGGATTGCACTGGGGCTCAACGGGCGATCCGCGTACGGATCATGCAAATGAGCTTGAATGGATCGCGCATGTTGCATCGCCATGGACGCCATTAAATGCTACTTATGCTGATGCAAACGGCGACGGCGTGGTAGATCAGGCAGATGTGCTACCGATTGGTCTTAATTGGGCAAAGACTCACTCAAGAGCTTTGCAAAAAAACATCGCATCCGGGCTCAATAAATCAAACTCCGGTAGTTTGACAATAGAGATCGAAGGTGAGCCGAATCCGAATCAGGACTTCTTCATCAATGTTTACGTGAATGATGCGACGAACCTGTTTGGTCTTTCGTTTGAACTTATTTACATGCCGACAACGTTTATTGATCCAATGACCGCTGAACCTGGTCCTGATAATTTGATGGGAGATGATTTGATTTATTTTCCAAATATCAATGAAACGGATGGTGATTCCGGAATTGTCAGCGTTGGCATCTCACGAAAAGCCGGTCAGGGAGCAGTCAACGGCTCCGGTCTCGTGACTCAAGTCACTGCGCATATGTCAGGCGATGCCCAAATCGATGAAAGCTCCACATCCCTGTATATTAAAAATGTGGTAGCCAATGATCCGGAAGGAAATCCGATTGAGTTCGGTCTCGATGATTATGAACTCGTGACTGATGTAGCTAACGCATCAAAAGAAATTCCGACAACATTTGAATTGTATGAAAATTATCCGAATCCATTTAATCCGCAAACTAATATTCGCTATCAGTTACCGAAGTCGTCTGATGTAAGTTTAATCATATATGACCTTCGAGGGCAGGAAGTGCGAAGACTGGTGTCGGCTGAGAAAACCGCTGGCTCACATACGGCTGTTTGGGATGGAAGGGATAACCAGGGTAATATAGTGGCAAGTGGATTGTATCTCTATCAAATTCAGGCTGGCAAATTCCGAGATGTGAAAAAATGTCTGTTGTTAAAGTAATATGTGTGTGTGGATCTATATGATTGAGATACATCGATTAAGATTTTAGTATATTACAAAATATTGCCGGGGATGCGGCATCCTTTAAATGCTGCATCCCCGAACGAATGGCTGGTCTGGAACCAGCAGGGAAGAATTATTACTTATATGAAGATCAATTACAGACTTTCATCAAAAATCAAAATGCGCTTTAAATCACTTGATCAGTTCTCATTAAGCGATTTTTTTCATTCATAAAAATTAATCGTCAGAAAATTATGTTCTGTCTCATTTTATCGATTCAATTCCTATGCTTTCATGAGACAATTCGTCTAATATATCAAACTATAATGATATGAAAAAATAAGGATAGCCAAATTAGTGCCTGTCTCATTTTTAATTCTAATGGAGTTGGAATCATGATGAT
>WJJN01000617.1 GCA_014729735.1 Candidatus Zhuqueibacterota bacterium | reverse complement strand
CGAATCATCGGTAATGCTTAACTCATAACTTACCTCATCCCCGGCGTCGGGATCAATTGCACGATGCCACAGAAATTCGATTGTCTCCGGGAGCCAGGTATAGGATTGATAATCCGGGTTGATGACTGAAAATGGCAGTGGTGCGTCAGGAGCCGGTTGAACGACAATATTCATGGTAGCGAAATCTGTTGCGCCGGCATCATCAGAAGCAGAAAGCATTCCGACATCTGTGCCAAACCAGTTTGCAGTGCCCGAATAGAATCGGAATACATTTGCAGCCTCGTCCTTGTACCAGTTCAATATGGAAAATCCTGATATGGAAAATGAAATCGGATCATCTTCAGGATCAGTTACCAATGCGCGAAGTTGCGTTATTCTCACATCGAGCGTATCGTCTTCTATCATTGAATAATCTGGCAGAGAGTCGATTTTCGGCGGATCGTTTACCGGGATCACTGTGAAAGTGGCATCAGTAGAATCCGAAAGCCCGGTTGGATCAGTGGCAATGAAGGTAATCGTTTCGCTTCCATTCCATTCCGAATCCGGTACTGCAATAGTCACAATGCGATCGGTCCAATCTACGAGCAGATCCTGATAACCTCTCAGCAGCCAGGAAATTTCACCGTCCCCGTTATCACGATCACTGACATGACCATCGAGATAAATTGGTTGAAACGGCTGATTCTCGGCGACTGGTTGACTGGGAATGGTACTGACGACCGGTGGATAATTTCCTTCAACAACTGTAAAAGTCAAATCTGCGCTGTCTGTCAAGCTGCCATCGGTGACAGTGAATGTGATGGTCTCACTGCCAATCCAGCCAGACGACTTTTTCGTGATGGTCGCCACCCTGCCAGGATCGATTGTCACTTCCAGGTTAGATCCACCTGAGGCGCTCCACACGAGCTGATTATTTTGATGATCCACATCGTTTACAAAATCGTCGAGAGCAATAGGTGCAAATTCTTCATCGGCGTCGATCGTCTGCCCGGAAAGCCCAGAGATAACCGGCGCATCGTTAACATTTGTTATCGTGAATGTAACATCCTGAGACGCAGATTCACCGCCAGGATCGCTGACAGTGAATGTCAAAACCTCTGTGCCGTACCAATCCGGATTCATCCAATTAATGGTCAATATGTGCCCGCTCCAGCTATGTAATAATTGGTTAGTCCCCTGAATATCCCAGACGAGCTGACTATCGTCATTATCAACATCTGTCACATATTCATCGACATTAATTGGATCGAACGTCGTGCCTTCAGGCTTTGTCTGCGACGGAATCGTTGCCAGCACAGGTGCGTCATTGACATTCATTACCGTAAACGTGGCAGATGCCTGATCCATCAAGCCGCCGGGATCTGTAGCGACAAATGTAATCGTTTCTTCGCCAAACCAATCGGGATCGCGCGGAGTCAACTGCGCAATCCGATTACTGATCGTCACAGTAATATTCTGCTGTCCCTGCGCCTGCCATTGAATTTCAGAATCACTATTATCCGGATCATTCACGTAGTAATCCAATTCGATTTGAACAAAGGTATTGCCTTCATAGATTTGCTGTCCCGGAATGGTGCTTACTACCGGAGGATTATTAGCGATAGAAACGTTGGCAGAGGCATTTCCTTCGCCTCCGTCATCATCCCGCACACGCAAATGTACCTGATGGATTCCGCCTGTGGAAAATCTTGCCGTAACGTTCTGACCTGCTGTTTCGTATGTGCCGTTATCATCCAGATCCCAACTGTATGTGAATGTATCCTGCGATCCCTGATCCGTTGCTGAACCGCTAAGTTGAATATCCTGATCTTTTTCTCCGCTATATGGTCCGCCTGCATTTGCTACCGGCGAAACATTGTTAACAGTGACATTTGCGACATTCGTATCGGTGGCTCCTTCAAGATCAGTAACCCGCAGGCTTACCTGCCCCGAATAATCATCCTGATATGTATATTGAACGCTGGGAGACGATGTCAATGCGTCGTACGTACCGTCATTGTTCCAATCCCATTCGTATTGCACAATACTGCCTTCCAGATCGGTCGAATTTGAGGCATCAAATGTGATCGGCTCTCCTTCATTTCCGCTATAAGGTCCGCCCGCGTCTGCGACCGGTGGTTCGTTCGTCACCAGATTTAACATTCTAAGCCATACTTTTCCGCTGTGAGGATATGCGAGATAAAATGTACTCCCGTTACCTCGGACAATCTGTTTATTACGACCTTCATCGCTGCCACAGCTTGATGCCAGCTCAGTGGGATTCGACCAGGACTGTCCCTGATTTTGCGAAAAGATTGCCGAGAGTGGTCCGCCCGGTTCAGAAATATAAGCGATTGCGATACCTTCACCATCATCAGTACAGCCGACCGATCCGAGACCGATCTTTGTTGCCGCCGGCCAGGGAACACATGCGTCTTCTTTCGTCGCAATCGTATCATACGCACGGGAACCATTTTCAACCCGGGCATAGTGTACGGACGGTTTATCATTGATCAGATAATCATCGGATTCTCCATAACAAACGTGAACTTTGCCGTTGTTGTCAACCTGCAATTCCGGGCTACCTGTACGGCTCTGATTCGACGCCTGTCTAATATTCGAGCCTCCTGAGAAAGAATCACCACCATTTGTCGAATAAAAATAGTAGATTTTTCCTGTTGGATTTGGCAGACCGGCTACGACATGGATATAGCCGCCGGGATAAGAATCTATTTCGATGCGGTTATCGGCGCGCCATACATATTGGTATGATTCCCCAAGCGTTAATTGTTTGGTAATCGAGTTATTTTCGACGCGGTAATATTCCACATGCCCGAAGATATCATCATCCCACGCGATACCATTTACAATATGAGCGACATTATTTTCGTCAACATCCATTCGTATAACATAAGCCCTGTGGCTGCGATAGGTCAGTCGAACCGATCCTGTCCAGCCGTTGGACGTTTTCCTTTTATACCATGTCGTATAATAATTATTCCCATGATATTGTCGATAGCAAATGTGCGGATACCCGTCACTGTCTACAGCTATTGCCGCACCAAAACGCACACCTCCCTGGTCTGCATCAGTTTCCGGGACGGCTTCCTGTGAAACAAAATCGCCATCACTATCATAAACGGAAACCCAAACTCCGCTATTCATCGACAAGATGTATACATAGCCGGTATTGGGATCGATGTCCATATCCGGTGTATCACCGGAAGCGACATCGATCGGAGAACTCCACTCCTGTCCGTATACAAGCGCCATATTTAACATAAAAACCAGGAAAAAACACCCGAAGAAAATCAAATTCCGTTTCATGGATCTCCCTTTCGCATACTTCATTACAATTATTTTCGGTACAATAATACACTTATTTAGCGGGATTCGCGTAACAAATAAATGTTTTAAAATCCTAACAAATAAATTCAGTTAAATCCGGCTTGACTTTTTAAAGAAAATTAAGTATTTTACTTTAATTAAAATAAGGACAAACGAATATGCCGTATATCTATACGATCATTCTGTATCTTGTTGTGCTTTTTTCGATGGGAGCCTATTTAACAATTCGAGTAAAAAACCAGGAAGATTTTATGGTTGCGGGCAGAAAACTGACTGCCCCGATCCTTGTGGGAACATTACTGGCAACCTGGATCGGTTCCGGTGATATTTTCTCTGTCGCAGACTTGAGCTATAATCACGGCTATTCTTCTTTAATTGGCAGCGCCGGCGGTTGGCTGGGTATAATTGTGGTCTATTTTATCGCCGGCAGGGTACGGGATTTCGGACAATTCACCGTGCCCGATATTCTGGAAGCGCGCTATAATCAATACGCCCGATTGCTGGCAACGATCACAACGATTGTTGCGTATGTTACAATTGTCAGCTATCAGTTCCGCGGCGGTGGCTGGGTATTAAATATCATTTCCGAGGGTAAAATATCCATTGGCACTGCAATGATCGTGGTTGCCTTTTTCGTGATCGCTTATACAGTTCTCGCTGGCATGATATCCATTGCCTATATGGATATCATCAATGGCTTGCTCATCATTGGCGGTGTTTTTCTCGCCATTCCCTTTCTCATTGAAAATGCGGGCGGCATGGACACCATCACTGCAAACGTGACTCCCCGCGAACATCCGTTTCTCGGAAATATGAGCTGGATCCAGGCGATGGGCTATTTTGTTCCGACGTTGCTACTGGCTCTTGGAAACGGGAATATGTATCAGCGTTTTTTTTCAGCAAAGGACAGTTCGGAAGCTAAAAAATCCGTGATCGGGTGGGTAATCGGTGTCATAATTCTGGGCGTCGCTCTTCAATCCCTGGCAGTAATCGGCAGCAGCTATTTCAAAGATCTGTCATTAAATGAATCCGGCAAAATTATTCTGCTCGTTGCACACCGCGGCGTTCCACTGGTCATTGGCTGCATTCTGATCGCTGCGATCGTTGCTATTATTATTTCAACGGCGAACAGCTTTCTGCTCGTTCCGGCAACAAATATCATGCGGGATATCTACCAACGCTTTATCAATCCGGAACTGCCCGACAAAAAAATAGTGCTCTATTCCCGGCTGTCTGTAATCGTTCTCGGAATCTTCGCCTATTCATTGATTCAATTTTTCCCGCGAATACTGGATGCAGCATATGCAGCGTATACGATTTACGGTGCAGGAATCACACCGGCGTTAATGGCAACCTTTTTCTGGAAAAGAGCAACAGCAACGGCAGGAGCGTATTCCATTTTTACGGGTATGATCATCACCATTATTTGGGAAATAATCAGGAAAATACAGGGGGAATTTTTATTCGGAATTCCGGCAGTTTATCCGGCGCTTGTTTGTTCGATACTGGTTCTTATTACCATCAGTTATGCGCAGCCAAAACCTGATCCCGAAAAATGGAAACCATTCTTCAAAAAGAATGATTTGCAAAAATAAACAAAATAAGCTTGGATATATGTAATTTTTTTAATATATAACAGAGCTAAAAGTACGAAGAAAGAAGTAGATAAGCCCATGGCAACAATGTTCTCAATACATCCTGAAAATCCGCAAGACCGTTTGATCCAGAAAGCTGTTGAAATATTGGCAGACGGGGGAATTATTGCCTATCCGACAGATACGGTTTATGGAATAGGTTGTGATATCTTTTCAAAGCAATCAATAGAGAAAATATTTTTATTAAAAGGTAAATCAAAGAAATCACCGTTGAGCTTCATTTGCCCCGATTTGAAAGATATCGCTAAATATGCCCATGTCACGAATCCGGCATATCGTGTCATGCGACAATTATTGCCCGGACCATATACATTCATTCTCAGAGGCAGCAGACTGGTTCCCAAACTCATGATAACGAAGCGAAAAACAGTCGGAATACGAATCCCGGATAATAATATCTGCCTGGCATTGCTCCATGAATTAGGACATCCGATAGTCAGCACGAGCGCCAGTATTAAAAACGATATTATTCTGACAGATCCTGAGGAAATCGATATTCATCTCGGACATGCGTTGGATTTGGTTATAGATGGCGGCATACTTGGATTATCTCCGTCAAGCGTGGTCGATCTAACCGATGAACCATTCAGAGTCATTCGCCATGGGAAAGGAGATGTTTCATTTTTTGAATGATTAAAAGTTATATTGATGCCTGCTGAAAAACTGGGCTAATTCAATAACAACTTGAAAGACTCACAATAATCAATCGAAAGTGTCAGGATGTTCCAAAACAGCAGCACGTCTAAAATTCTCTCTTTTATACTCATTCTCACATTCATTATTGCAATATATCTGCATTGCGAGCGGAGTTCATCCGGCGAAATATTCGATAGAATAACAAATTCATATTGGACATATTATCAAAAATCGTATCCGGTGAAGGCATCGCTGTTAGGTGTCCATCAATATGACGACCAACTGGATAGCTGGAACCGGGAAGCCATCAAATCCAAAACACAGGCACTACAGAATTTTATTGAACGTCTGCAAAAGATCGATGTAACCGAGCTTTCATTTTCCCAAAGAGTAGATTATCACCTGTTAAAAACTCACCTTTCATCCGAAATATGGAAAGTACAGCATTTTCGGATTTGGGAACGCAGTCCTTCTTTTTATCATTCAATCATGAAAGATGCTATTATCAGTATCACACACCGCGAGCGATTTACAGAACAAGATTGCCAGAATCTGATGTCCCGCCTGAATCAACTTCCTGCATTGATTTCACAGGAGAAGGCGAATCTTGTAAACACAAATCAAATTGCGATTGAACAGGGGCTCGACGAAATCATTTCATTACGTTATTTGCTAACGACTGCGACGACGAACGTTGCCCATCAGTTTCCCGGTTGCAGAGATAGTTTAATCAAACTTCAGAAGATGAACGGCGACTCATTGACAGCATTGCGCATTTATCTGGAAAAGAATGCGTTGCCTGAAAGTAGTGAAAATCAGTCAGTTGGATCCGAACTGCATAGGGATATTCTAATAAATCGATACCAAATACACACAAGTACTGACAGCCTGTTAACGATTGCTGCAATTGAATATCAATTGTGTATTGATGAACTAATGCATATTTCTACCCTGCTGACTGAGGAACTTTACAATCAGAAAAATGCCGGCTATTTCAGAACGCGTCAATCGACGGAGCGCGTTCTCGAAAAGATTTATAACAATTACACCCAAAATGAACAATTAATTCACAAACTGGAAAGCATTGTACAGGAAATTGACCGCTTTATTTCTACCAAGGGATTGATTTCTCAGCCAATGGAATACACAGTTGATTTGGAGCGATCACCATTATGGAACATATATCCGGAGTTGACTTACATTGATTATCCCGGTCCCTTTGAAGAGGATTCTGTTTATCATTTTTATCTCAAATCATTGCCGGACAACCTGACCTGGCTCGAACAAATATCATTCCTGAAAAATTTAAACAAGACGGTATTGCAAATTTTAGCAATTCAAAATATAACACCCGGAAAGATATTACTGGATACTCATATTAAACGACAACCATCACTCGTCCGAAAGATATTTCCTGCTGAATCTTTTATCGAAGGCTGGGCATTGTTTGCAGGTTTTATGATGGTGGAAGCGGGGTACGGAGGATATGACAGGAAAATCGAGTTGCTGCAAATAGTCAATTACCTGCGCGCAGTTATTTCGGCGATAATAGACATCAAATTTCATTCGGGAGAATTAACAAAAACCGGTGCTTTGAACATGCTTATCGGAGACGGATTCATGGATCTGGATAATGCAGAGGAGCATTTCAGGAAAATAGTTCTAAATCCAGGCTGTCATATTCTTCCGTTTCACGGATACGTACGCATTCGCGATTTTTACCACAAATGCCTGAATTCGGAAGAGAAGAATTTGAGTCGTTCCGAATTTTTAAATATGTTATTAGGAGAGGGCGCGATTCCAATAGCATTCTTAACTAACGAGTTATTAGAAGATAACTTACATAATATTAAGCAATATTAAGGAGGATCCACATGATAATCAACAAAGAGATTCAGGTGGTTCAGCAAAAAGTCAAAGACGCCATGTTGAAGAAGAAAAATGTGGTCGGCCTGGGACAGGGTTTTAAATATAAAGCTGGAGAAAAAACTGACGAAAAATGTCTTCTGGTGTTTGTGCAGAAAAAGCAACCGGTAAGTCAACTTGATAAGAATGACATCGTCCCCAAGGAAGTGAACGACATCAGAACTGACGTGAAAGACGTGGGCAAAGTTGTTGCTTATAAAAGCCGGACCAGCCGCTGGCGTCCGGCTCCCGGTGGTGTTAGCATTGGTCACTATTTGATTACCGCCGGCACGTTGGGAGCGATTGTAAAAGATGCCACTACCGGCGAGCAATTGATTCTCTCCAACAATCATGTGATGGCAAACAGCAACGATGCGTTCAAAGGCGATGCCATTATCCAGCCGGGAGCAGCGGACGGCGGACGCGCGCCGCAGGATACCATTGCTAATCTGGAACGATTTATTCGTATCGAAATGAGCAGTGGCGGTAACGGCGGAGGTGATATTTGCCCGTTTGCTAAAGGCATTGCATCGTTTTTAAATGTTGCCGCAAAATTAGTCGGATCCCAAAGCCGTTTATTTACGACACGTCCCTCGCAGGAAGCGAATCTAGTAGATGCTGCAGTTGCCAAGCCCGTAGATGGTAGTGCCATTGATGATGAAATTATCGATATCGGGAAAATCGACGGTATCATTCAGGCGGAGCTGGGAATGGAAGTTCGGAAAAGCGGCAGAACCACGGGCACAACCACCGGTACAATCGATGCCCTGGATGTGACAATTCAGGTGGGATACGGTGGCGGCGCGGTTGCTGAATTTCAGAACCAGATTTTGACGTCGGACATGTCACAACCTGGCGACTCCGGCTCGCTGTTAGTACACGCTACTGAAAATAAGGCAGTGGGATTGTTATTCGCTGGTTCCGATGAAGTAACAGTTCACAGTCCGATTGAAACAGTGCTCGATTTACTGAATATTACTTTTTAGACCGAAAAATCCTTGCGAAGGCTTCAAGCCTTCGCAAGGATTCCAATGAGATTTCGATATTAGATTTCCTGCCGCTTCTTTCGATTGATGAACAGATCTAACAGAACGCCTAAAGTCATCGTAATAACACTGCCTGTAAGAACATACCAGGGCCAGGCAAATCGTACAGGTGGTATTTCTCGGATTATAGTAACGATAAATACGAGTAATATTACAAGTGAGATGTGCTCTTTCTTACTGTCGGTTTTAAAAAACAGCCAAACAAAGGCGAGCAAATTGATCGCAATAATCACATGTTGGGCGATACCCTGAATGCCGACAATCCAGGTCATGAAGAATATCGTGCTCCACATCGCAATCAGAGCGGCGTTCTCGCGAACTCTTTTGAAGAACACACCCAGAAAAAACGCTCCCAGTAGTCCGCCATACGTAAACGAAGCAATACCCAGCCCCAGTTCGACTACAGGATTACTCTGATCTTTAAACAGCATCGCGCCTCCAATGAAAATGACACCCCAGATCGCGGTAAAGATGCGAGAGATCAATAAATCCTTTTGCGGTGTGTTCTCTTTTCCAAAGTAAGATTTATAAAGATCGAGCATGGATGATGAAGCGAGTGAATTCAGGGAGCCACTCAGGGTTGACATAGCAGCGGCGAAAACACCGGCGATAATCACACCTGAAAGTCCGGGCGGCAATGCCTCTACGATGAAAAGGGGGAATAACTGATCTGATGATGTTAAAAATGACGAACCCTGTCCGACAAACCTGCCGCCGTAATATGCAAATAACAATAAGCCGACAACCAGAAAAAGCGCGAATTGAATGATCACGAGGACTCCGCTGGAAATGAGTGCTTTTTGGCTATCCCGCAATGACTTGCATGATAAGAGTCGCTGAACAATTAGTTGATCTGTGCCGTGTGAAGCCATGGACAGGAAGGCACCGCCAAGTATTCCGCCGATAAAGGTATAATTTATTCTGAAAAATTCTTTCAGTCCGTTTTCAAAGCCCCAATTGAAAATTTGAAATTTATCTGACGGCACCGTGGCAGAAATTGCCTCGCTCCAGCCGCCTGGAAGATTGTGAAGTATGAATACCGCGGCGATGATTGCTCCGCCGAGATAGATAAACATTTGAATAACATCGATCCAGACGACAGCTTTTATTCCGCCAATATAAGTATAAATAATCGTTAATATTCCGATGACCGCAATGGAGACAGGATAACTCCAACCGGTGATTACGGACAAGGGGATTGCGGTGGCAAAAAGTCGAACACCATCCGCCAGTAACCGGGTAATCTGAAATACAATCGATGCGAAATTACGAATATGCGGTCCGAACCGCCGTCCTAAAAATGTATAGGCGGTATACATTTCGCCCTTATAATACGCGGGAAGCAGCACGAAACTGATGATAATACGACCAATCAAATAACCAAATGTCAGTTGAAGAAAGTTGAGATTGGTAACATACGCCAAACCGGGAATGCTGATAAATGTCAGGGTGCTCGTTTCAGTTGCGACCACAGAAAAACTCACCGCTGCCCATGGCAGTCGCCTATCTCCTAAAAAATAATCTTTGGTATCTTTTTGTAATTTCCCGAGCCAACTTCCGAAAATAGTCACACCAGCCAAATAGATCAATACAACAGCAAAATCCAGTGCAGTAAATCCCATGATTCCTCCGAGGATTGAAAACAGGCTTTGATTTTTTTAATTCTCATAAATTCATTTATAATAAGAAAAAATAAGTTGAAAGTCAAGAACGTAAAAATATAATAGCTGCAAATTTAGCTTGCAATTTGGTCAAATAATTTTTATATTAAATGAATGCAGATATAATGCTGCGTAAATTTATAAATTTCTGAGGGAGGCACAATTTTTTTAATGGGAAAATTGTGCCTTTTTTTATCTATTCATTAATAAATCAATGGAGGTATTTTATGTCTTTTACCGGATCAGAGGATCATTCGATATCTTTGTCAGAAGCAAGTAAACTGACAAAAAATTACCGCGACCATGCTGAAGCAAATGCGAAAAAGGGTGGATTTTTTGGTAAAGCGACTCTTTCTCGAATTTTGGATCAGGACGGGTGCGTTGGAATTCGCTTTTATTATGGTGCGGAAAGTGACGGAACGCCGGTTATGGTTCTTATCGGCGTAGATTCCGAGGAAAACGATATGACGGACGGCGAAGTTGCCGAACGGTCTTTGCCCTGCCCGCCTTATTGCGGAAACGAAAGTGACTTGAACAGTTAAGGAGCGATTATTCTTGCCACCGATTCATTATTACTTTTCGATGATTTCGAATTTTATTCCGCTAATCGTTGGTCTTAAACTCTACCGAAATCTGGATAGAAATCTCAAAGTGCTGCTTT
>WJJN01000616.1 GCA_014729735.1 Candidatus Zhuqueibacterota bacterium | reverse complement strand
GGGATTCTAGCGTAAATTCGAGCTCGACCTCTGCCTGCGACTCGGATATCCAATTCGTCCGAACGCAGGGGAAAACGATTTCCAATGCATCACAAATGAGAATTTCTACCGGTCGCCAAATGCCGATGGTCACTAATCGAGGGGCGATGTCCCAGCCATAACATGCTTGCGCTTTGCGCGAACACAATCGCTGCGGCGGAGTTCTGGCAATATTCGAATCGCGATGAATAACCGGCGAATACGCAGGCGATCCCAGACAGACTCTCAAGTCATTTTCACCCTGAATGAGGAAATCAGTAATGTCCACTTTCAACGGTACAAACATGTTGCAGTGCTGAGCGATCACTTCCCCGTTCAAATAGATTTTCGCAAACGTATCCAATCCATGGAATTGCAGGAAAATGCGATTATGTATTGCCTCTGCTGCCAGCAGATCGGCTGCCGAGAAGATTGTGCGATACCACCAGTCTTTTTCCTCCATCCAGATGCAGTGGTCGCTTTCGAGTCCGTAAAAAGGATCATTGATTTTCCCGGCAGCCATCATATCCAGATGCACATCGCCCGGGACAGTCGCCGTTAGCCAGCCTTTCGTGCTTTCCTCTGCGTGTAATCCGAAGCGCTCGCCGCTTCCGTAATCGACATATTTTAAAAGCCATTCACCGTTCAGGCTTATCCGGTTTTTCATTTGCGCTATCTCTCTTTGTGGCTTTTTCCCGCGGATTCAAAAACACACCTGAATGCATTTATCCTTCAATCCATTACTCCTCTATTTTTGGAGTATCATTTTCTTATTCAAAGAAATGCCATCATGGGTAATCCGATAAAGGTACATTCCTGAAGGAACCCGCGTACCTGTTATGTCCCTTCCATCCCAATGATAAGTAAACATGCCCGGTGTATCGTGTGTGGTTTCAAATCCAAGAACCTCTTCACCAATCATATTGAATATGCGAATTTCGACGGTACCGGGATTCGCAATGCTGTATTGGATATTTGTGCCCGGATTAAACGGATTCGGATAATTTTGCTCAACGATAAATCGATCTGGTGTTGAAGCTATTTGGGTACGAACTGACGTCGCATCCTGGTTTTCAATCACTTGCAAATTCTCAGTCGGCTCCCCGCTACCGGCAATGACTAATTCCTGTTTTCCATCTCCATCTAAATCCCAGGCAGGAGAAATATATCCAATAATAAGTGGATGTCCGGTATAGATTTTATAAGCATGCCAGCTAGCCGGATCTGTAACCGGTCCGCTCTGATATTCCAAATCCAGCACAGCTTTTGCAGTCATGTCATTGTAGTAAATATCATCCTTGCCATCCTGATCCAAATCTGCAAGGATTCCCGACCTCACGAAACCATGTGATTTAACATCAGGAAGATTCATCAGATACGACCAGGCAGATGATCCGAAATCAGTGAATCCATTCGATGCATCATGGGTGATGATAAATACCTTACCATGAATATCAGCGATTACCATTTCATTTTTTCCGTCACCATCAAAATCGTGAAACACCGGATCGGCAACCGCATCATCGAATGATGGCACAAGAGCTAATGTACTGGCTGTTGTTGTGAATTTAACAACATAATTGTCAGCGCCATCACTTTCGTAAAGTCTTGTGACGGATTCGTCCTGTGGATGACAGGTGAAAATTTCCATATTTCCGTCCCCGTCAAAATCATCGATTGTCATACCTCCGACTTTCCACGGCTCAAAATCATCTGCATACTCAATCTTCCATTCAGGGTTTGACAGATCCGAATCGACTAAAGATCCAATAACGCAATAAATTCCCGCTGTATAACTGTAGCCCATAAAAAATTCAAGCTCCGGGTCAGCATCCAGATTTGCAATACGAAGCTGACGAATGCAGGATTTCCCCTCAGTATCCAGAACCGTGTATAATGTTTGGGTCGGCTCCGACGGCAGACCTCCGCCACTCTCGAATGTCGTACCATCCCACTCGTAAATATAGATTTTACCTTCCGTAGCAATCCATACTTCCTTTTTTCCGTCAAAATCAATGTCAGCAACAGTTAAACCGTGACCTTGCTGATTCTGAGATTGATAATCATCATACCGCACCTGCCAGGCAAGTTGAAAATCATTGTCGCCTCGGGCTTCCCAAACCTGGAGATGATCATATCGGACGAATCCGATAATATGATCATATATTACAAATTCCCTCTTTCCGTTCTGATCAATATCCAGCCCCTCCTCGGCATAAACACCCAGTTCTCCCCAATGTCCTGTATAAAGCGAGTCAGGCGCTGCCCATGTTTTTTCAAAATGATTTCCGTTATCCTGCTGTGCTATGCAAACATGGCATAAGATAAAAATCAAAAGGACCCACATTTTCTGAAAAAATCCAGACATCTTTTCCTCCTTTTTTAATGACATTTTATATTCAGCAGAAAAAAAGTTACTCACCTCAATAATATCATTTTCTTTTGTTGATTAAAGCGACCATGTTGAATTTGATACAAATACATTCCAGATGGAAGCCGCGTTCCGGTTTTATCCGTTCCATCCCAGTAATAAGAGAACATACCCGGTGCATCATGCATGGTTTCAAATCGACCGACCTCTTCACCAATCATATTGAATATTCGAATTTCTACGGTACCGGGATTCGCAATGCTGTATTGAATAGTCGTGCCCGGATTAAACGGATTCGGATAATTCTGAAACAGCTTAAATTTCTCAGGAATATCAGGAGTCTCGTCAGCTACTTTTGTCTGGACCTCATGTAAGCTCTCATATATATATACTGTGGGGTGGTCATGCCACACCATATAGTCCGAATCAGGTCCACCTAGAATAATTTCGCGTTTATTATCCCGATCCATATCTAGTAACGGATTTCGATAACGTGTGCCGGTTTGCATATTCCACATTGTAGCAGTCATGGGATCACCATTTGCGAAATGCAAGTCAGTATATGTATAGGTAAATGATGCTGAATCGCCAGCCCATCCTCCCTGATATTCAACATCGATAAGACTGCTTATATCCTTGCTGGTGTAATAAATATTTGGTTTGCCATCACCATCCTGGTCTCCCACGTGACCGTTGATCGTCATATTAAGTGCTCCAGCCGTGTTCTGTTTTTTTACAATCCGTGCAAGATAGTAAATATTATATGGAGCCAGTGTCGATTCGAATTCGCCTGTCGTGTGCATAAACCAAACCTGACCGTCACGATCTGCAAAGTAAATTTCATCTTCCTCATCATTATCGAAATTTGCGACGACCGGAAAAGTCGGAATATGATAAAATCCTATATTTGGTAATGCAGATATCACAATCGGATCGTAAGTATCGTTACCCGCCGTATGTATGCCCATAAGCGATTGTGTATGATCGCTCACCAACAAGATATCTGTTAATCCATCCTTATCAACATCTACATAATTATTCCAAATCCCAAAAAATAGCATACCATCTCCAATCGGACCACTGGTATAGCGCAATTCAACCAAAGGACTATCAGCCTCAAAATTAGTCATTTCAAGCACATTCATAATTGTACCATCTCGCCAGCTCACCAGTTGTCCTCCAAAGAATGTCAGTTCTGCATCAACGGCAAAAATGTCCCAATCGTCATCACCATCCAGTTTGACAAAATCCAGCAGTCCCATGTCATTACCGTACCCCTCCGCGATATTATTCCAAATTGAACGCTCAAAACGATTCGTGGTCTTCGTTGCATCCGTAAATCCGCCATTAAGATCGGCATCCAAATCTATATTGTCCCATTCGTGAATGGTTATCCATTGTTCCATCGTGGCTTCATCTTCATGTATTTTGACAAGCTCATGTTGACCGTCCTCGTCCAGATCGAAAAAATTCATCAGCCCCTGATCCGTATAAACTACATGATACTGATCATCGCCAAATGCTTCATAAAGTTGGTAGGTATCTGTATCAACATTCCATAATAAAAATTCCCCCCAGCCATCGCCATCGACATCCATCCCGGCATTGATCAAATTTCCC
>WJJN01000615.1 GCA_014729735.1 Candidatus Zhuqueibacterota bacterium | reverse complement strand
TTGCGATGATAAACATCATTTACAAATATTGCAGATTGAATATTATATTCCGTATCCAGTGCGCTCATTGCGGCTGCCAACATTGCTGCGATCACAATGCCGATCATTGCCGGAGGCAGTATATCCATGGCAATGAAACCGTAAACCGTTTCGGCATCCATGTTCGGCTCGAGCAAGCCCCAACTGCGATAGATTAATACAGGCAGGAATAATAATAAGGAATGAGGAATTGCAAGTCCGAAAGTGAGTGCCGCGCTTTTGCGGGCGGCTTTGGCATTCACCGTGCTTGCGAAGCGCTGAATCAGTCCCGGGTGTGAATTGTAATTTACCATGTAAACAGTCCACCAGGCGGCAATCCATATCCAGCCTTTGTCCATGGAGGAGAGTGCGGGGATTGCAAACGTTCCTTCCGGAGCATTGAACAGAAGCTCGCTCAGCCCTCCGATCTTCAAGATGCTGAAAATCAGCACCGGAATCACAGTTAAAAACAGCACCACAAACTGTATCACGTCTGTCACGATGACAGCCCATAATCCGCCCAGGACACTGTACAGCAGGATTACGATGCCGCAGCCAATGATCGCCTCGGTTCTGCCAAAACCGGTCAGCGCGCTGATAAGCACAGCCACGGCGTACAGCCGTCCCCCGTCAAAAAGCTGGCGCAAAATATTTCCCCAGGCAACGATTTGCCGGGTGGCGTTTCCAAAACGTTTTTCAAGATATTCGATGGGTGTAAGAACTCTGGCTTTATTGAATCGAACGGCAAAAACGAGAAGAGCGATAAGATAGGCAATGGCGGGTCCTGTTTCCACGGCAATTCCGGCAGCACCGTAGTTAGCTACCAGATAGGCAATTCCGACAAAAGAGTAGGCGCTAAATCCGGACATGTACGTTGATATTCCCGCAGCCCACCATGGAATGCGACTGCCTCCTTTGAAGAAATCTTCAGCTCCCTTCTGGAACTTGTAGAAGTACATCCCAACCCCAACCATTAACAGCATGTAGATAATTACGACAACTTGAGTACTGAAGGCAGTTGTAGCCATTTAATCCCCGCAGATAAATGAGTTGGCAATTTAAATAATATTAAATTTTGAGATGATTTTTAAATGACATTGTAAAATATAATAATTTTTTTCATTTTGTCAAGCCCTTTTTTAACATTATTTAAATTTTTTGAGAAAATTTAAATATCATTTAATTTTATTCTTGCTGCGGCTTGTTGAAACTTTTACGATACATGGTAAATAAAAAAAACCTGGACAAGTTACAGCAATCTATCACGATAGCTCTGCTTCAATCAAGGATTCCTCGACGGAATGGGTTGGCGTGATAATGCGCTGGAGCTTGTTTTGCTGATACAGATCGATGACCTCTGAAATGCTCAGATTTTCATCATCGATTTGGTAAATATCGATATAATTATCTTTCAGCACGTGAAATGATATCTCACCGATGCGGTTGGTGAAAAGCATATCCAGATCGTACTGCACAATGACATTCACCACTTTCAAACCGATATGATGCTTTCGATCAAGAAATTCATTGAGATAAAAATCCTCGAGCTGAACATCACCCGGCTTGATTTTTAAAATAGCGAAATATGGCGCGCGCCCGAAATGACCGTAGATTTTCGAATGCATACCATTGATATCCGAGACCGGCACAATTGCTTTCACTTCATCGTTATGAGAAGGTTCTGCATGAACGAAGACCGATTCGATATTCTGGAATTCATCATGAATCAACTGCTCGATCTCATCCGAGATCGCGTGTGCCTGATAGATCGAAATCGAGGGATTTGTTGTAAATTTCAGTTCCACCATGCGAAAGGGACCGGACTGCCGGATTTTCACGTCATTGACAAATTTAACACCCGAAATTTCTATCACAGCATGTTCGATGTCGTCCTGCAAATCGGCATCCAGGTTCGCATCTAACAAAATAAGCAGCGACTGCCACAAATTTTCCAGTCCCAGTTTGAAAATCAGCAGCGAGATCAGCATAATGATCAATCCCTCGACAATTGGGATCTGCCAGTACGCCATTAAAATGCCAAGCAGCACAACGACCGATGTAATAATATCCAGAAATGATTCGCCGGCATTTGCAATCAGTGAGCGGGAATTTATTTCTCTGCCGACTCGCTTTTCCACGCGCGCGATAAAAAATGCGGCAATGATGGAGAGCACAGTCACGATCACCGGCAGCACGGGAAATTCTGCTACCATCGGCACGGTAAACAGCTTGTGATACCCATCGATGAGCAGCTCAATACCAGCCCAGGCAATTAGCGCACCGATGATGAACGTGACGAATGTTTCCGCCTTGAACAGTCCGTACGGAAAACGCTTGCTCTTTTTGCGGGACGCCAGCCACAATCCGAACGCCGAGGCAACGATGGCGATGGTATCGGCTGCGCTGTGAAACGCATCGGCGACCAGCACCCGGGATTGAAAGATTGTGCCGATCACTCCTTTTAACACTGCGATGAACAGCGTGGCAATACTCGCCCACAGCGCCACCCGCTGACCCCGCCTGAGTTGTGATGTGACTTTTTCCATGCATCGGCTCCCGCTATCTTATCGCCTGAACAGGACAGGCGGTTATGCATGCCCGGCAGTTCGTGCACTTTTCCTTAATGATGAAAGCTTTGTCGTTTCTCATTTCGATGGCATCTACCGGACATACTCGAACACATTTCTGACAACTGTTGCACAGATTCGAATCGATGCCGGGCTTTGGCGCAGTGCTTCCGGACCCGCCTGAATTACTTTCATCCTGTCGCACGCCGAATCGCCGTGTCATTGAACTGCCGCATTTCGGGCATCTCGACTGAAAGCAGGGAACGCCGGACTGGTGCGGCGTCGCCGT
>WJJN01000614.1 GCA_014729735.1 Candidatus Zhuqueibacterota bacterium | reverse complement strand
TTTTTGATAATTAGGAGATTCCGGGACAAGCCCGGAATGACATCAAACGAGAAAATCGGATTTTGATACAGTCCCAAATCTTAAATTGATCACTCATCCAGTTTTTCCTTCAAGATTTTATTGACGAGCTGGGGATTCGCCGTGCCGCGGGTGGCTTTCATCACCTGCCCCATGAGGAAGCCGAATAATTTTGTTTTTCCCGACCGATATTTTTCTACTTCTTTCGGATTATTCGCAATGACCTGATCTATGATGTCTGCAATTTCGCTGCTATCCGATATCTGAGTCAAGCCTCTTGCCTCGACAATTTTTTCAGGAGAATCCTCTGAAACCAGCATTTCCTTAAAAACCGTTTTGGCGACAGAGGCGGAGATTTCTTTTTTCAACAGAATTTTCAGCAGTTCCGCAAGCCGATTGGAACGGATCGGAAATTCCCGGATGTCCTGTTTCCTTTCATTGAGTGCCCGCAAGACTTCGCCCATGACCCAGTTGCTCGTCAATTTTGCATCATTCACCCGTCCGGCAACATCTTCAAAATAATCTGCAACAGCACGATTTTCCGTGAGAATGCCGGCATCGTAGTCAGGAATCTGATAATTTTCGACAAAACGCTTTCTCCTGGCAACCGGAAGCTCCGGCATGCTCTCTTTTACTGACTTCTTCCACTGGTCATCCACTGCAAGCGGTAAGAGATCCGGCTCCGGGAAATAGCGGTAATCGTGCGCTTCTTCCTTCGAGCGCATGGGTACAGCCACTGAATTTCGCTCGTCCCACAATAGCGTTTCCTGCTGCACTCTGCCGCCACTTTTAATGATATCGATTTGACGAGCAATCTCGAACTCCAGTGCTTTTTCCACTCCGCGGAATGAATTCATATTCTTCATTTCGGTTTTCACACCGAATTCAGTCGCACCTTTGGGACGAACGGAAATATTAGCATCGCAGCGAAGACTACCCTCTTCCATGTTTCCGTCGCAGATTTCCAGATATTGCAATATTTGCCGCAATCCGTTGAGATATGCATACGCCTGCTGCGGCGAACGGATGTCCGGCTCACTCACAATTTCGATCAACGGGACGCCGCAGCGGTTTACATCCACCAGCGTTTCGTTTTGTTCCACCCAGTCTTCGGCGTGAACCGATTTCCCGGCATCTTCTTCCAGATGAATGCGTGTGATGCCGATTTTATGGCTTTTGCCTTCGAGTCCGATTTCAAGATAGCCGTTCAGGCACAAGGGCTCTTCGAACTGAGAAATCTGGTAGCCCTTGGGCAGATCAGGATAAAAATAATTTTTGCGGGCAAAGACCGAGTGGCTGGCAATTGTGCAATTCGTGGCAAGTCCCATTTTTATGGCATATTCAACCGCCGTTTTATTGATAACCGGCAGTACACCCGGCATTCCCAGACAAACAGGACAAACTTGTGAGTTGGGATCAGCACCAAATTTCGTGCTGCATCGACAAAATATTTTTGATTTAGTTGTGAGCTGAGCGTGTATTTCCAGCCCGATAACAGGTTCGAATTCCATTTTTCGTACTTTTGATTTGATTGATGTGATCGATTATTGCGCGTTCAATAGTGTTTCTAAATGGTACGCAATCCTGAAGATTTTTTCTTCCTGAAACGGTGCTGCAAGCAACTGCAATCCGATGGGGAGTCCGTTTTCATCTGTGCCGCAAGGGATTGACATCCCCGGAATACCTGCGAGATTTGCGGTGACCGTATAAATATCCGAAAGATACATCGCCAGAGGCTCATCGGTTTTCTCGCCGATTTTGAACGCAGTTGTCGGTGACGTGGGTGTGATCAGGCAATCGCATCGGGTAAATGCTTTTTCGAAATCTCTTTTTATGAGCGTGCGTACTTTTTGTGCCTTGCGGTAATATTTGTCATAATAACCTGCTGCCAGAGCATAAGTGCCGAGCATGATTCGGCGTTTCACTTCGTTTCCGAATCCTTCGCTGCGGGATTTGACGTACATCTGTTCCAGCGAATGAACCTCATCCGCCCGCACGCCATATCTGGCTCCATCATATCTTTCTAAATTTGACGAAGCTTCTGCAGTAGCTAGAATATAATAATCAGCGATTGCATAATCCGTATGCGGCAATGACACCGGGACTATTTCCGCCCCATTTTTTTTCAACAAATCGACAGTATTTATGATGGCGCGGCGAATGTAAGGATCCAGTCCTTCGCTGAAATATTCGTCCGGAAGTCCGATGGTCAGCCCGGAGATGCCCTGTTTCAGAGAATTTGTGTATTTCGGTACATCTACGTTCGCCGAGGTGAAATCGCGCTCATCATAACCCGCGATCACTTCCAGAATTCGCGCGCAGTCCTCGACGTTCGTGGCAAGCGGTCCAATCTGATCCAGCGACGATGCAAAAGCCACCAGCCCGAAGCGAGATACGCGTCCATAGGTCGGTTTCAATCCAACAATCCCGCAAAATGCTGCCGGCTGCCGAATGGAACCGCCGGTATCGGAACCCAGTGCTGCCACTGCCATCCCGGCTGATACAGCAGCCGCGGATCCACCTGAGGAGCCACCCGGAACACACTCCGGATCAACGGGATTGTGCACTGCTCCATAATATGACGTTTCGCTGGACGAACCCATTGCGAATTCGTCCATATTGGTTTTACCGATGATGATCGCATCTTCGGCTTCAAGTTTTTTAATGACAGTCGCACTGAAAGGCGGGATAAAATTGCTTAAAATGCGTGAAGCACACGTTGTTTTAACATCTTTGACATGAATATTGTCCTTCACTGCGAGAATCAATCCGGTAAGTTTGCCGGTTTTTCCCTGGCGAATCCGTTTATCTATTTCTGCGGCTCTCTGCAGAGCCCGCTGCTCCAAAATAGAAATGAAGGCATTGTGTTGTTTGCCTTCATTTATTCTGTTCAAAAAGGTTGTGACTAAATCTGTTACAGTGAATTGAGTGTCGAATAATTTCTGCCGATACGCGCTGTAGGATAAATTTTCGAATTTCAAAACATCAACCTGATCAGTTATTCGGTTTTATTTTCTTCCTGTTTCTCGTCGATTTTCGGGACATCTTCTTCTGTAATTTCTTTTGTGGCTTTTTTAAATTCTTTTATCCCCTGTCCTAATCCTTTTGCCAGCTCAGGAAGTTTTTTCGCTCCAAAAAAGATAACAAGAATCAACAGAATAAAAATTAATTCCTGGAACCCGATAGGTCCCATAAAACCTAAAAACGCTAACATACTTTTTTCCTCCGCTTGCAGCGATTATTTAAAATCTCGTTTGATTTCATCAATATTGAACTCATCTTTGACTTCGTCAAGCGCTTTTCTGAATTGCCTGACAGCCTTCCCCAAACCGCGAGCCAACTCCGGCAATCTATTCTTTCCGAAGACGATCAAAATCACGAAAAGGATGAAAATTAACTCCGGAGTTCCGATAGACCCAAACATATATGCCTCTCTCCTCTTTAAAAATATCAATATAGATTAAACGATTTGGAATTAGAAATCGTTCAATAAATTTTCATTTTTGTTAATACCGCCGATCGCTGTGATACCATCTCAAAATATACGCGGAAATTGCAATGCCAATCACCCCGATAACATTCAATTCAAGTGTAAAACCCAGAGTAAATGTAAAAACTCCCAAATTCAAGGTAAATGGCTCAAAGCCGATCAGAGCGGCTCTTAAGAAAAATTGTTCGACTACCCCTGTGGGAACTATATAAGCGATTAATTCTCCTAATGCAGTACCAATTGCAGCACCAATAATCAG
Source organism: Candidatus Zhuqueibacterota bacterium (assembly GCA_014729735.1). Taxonomy (GTDB): domain Bacteria; phylum Zhuqueibacterota; class Zhuqueibacteria; order Thermofontimicrobiales; family Thiofontviventaceae; genus Mariaggregatimicrobium. Next base: position 704 of record WJJN01000614.1, on the reverse strand, counting down.
AACAAGAAGAATGAAGCTTATCGATCGTTTTCTCATTTACTATACCATTTTGAATACGTGATTAAAGATAAGAAAAAAAGAATTGAAAAACAACAATAATTTTATTCCTTTTTTTTTGTTCGTCGTTTGCGGCGAACCATTTTCTTATCCTCCTTTTCATCATTATTATTACCGTTATTTGATTTAAAAATCCTGTATAGAAACATCACTAATCCGTACAGAGCATAGCCCATTGTCATTGGATACATAGTCTCATGTGGGAAAAGCATCAGGATGATAAAACAAAACAGTACGAACAGAATCAGGAACGAGTGCTTGCGTCCCGCTCTGAAGGTCATTTTCGGAAACGTCGGATACTCGAACGAGCTGACCATCAAAATGCAGATAACTGCCAATTGTGGGATAATGAGCCGTGTTAAATAAATTTCGTTCCAGAAATGATTATTGAAAATCGCAAACGAAACGAAACTGATTGCCGCAGCCGGGATCGGCAATCCAGTGAAATTCGACTTATCAAATCCAACTAGCTGAATATTAAACCGGGCGAGCCGAATACCACCAAAAATCAGCGGTGAAAAACTGACGATAATTCCCAATATGCCCATCTGATTAAAATAAATATGGTACAATAACACAGAAGGGGCAACCCCGAACGAAATAATATCGGCTAAGGAGTCGAATTCAACACCGAAATCACTGGGTGT
>WJJN01000087.1 GCA_014729735.1 Candidatus Zhuqueibacterota bacterium | reverse complement strand
GAAAATTGCGACACTAACACCTGAAGAAAAAGGAATCATTACGAGAATCGTCGACACGGCGAAGAAAAATGCACTGATGACCGTAGCGATTTTCCCGACGATCATGCTACTGTGCTATCTCGGGCTGATATTCTATTTCAGATCAAAAGGCGGATATAAGGCTGTGGAGCTTCAACAGCAGGAATGATCTTAATTATTCGAATTGATTCTGTCCAAGAACTAAGAAATGTCATTCTGAGGATTCCGCTTGGCGGGAGACGAAGAATCTCCTACCACGGAGCGTATGTCTTAACTAAGCATTGTGGTATGAGATTCTTCATGCGCCAAAAAGAGGCGCATTCAGAATGACATGTTCTAAAATTTAAACGGCTTATGAACAGCCTCTTAATGCGATGCAGGTTCTCTGCAGCAGCATAAAGGCATTGCACTTTGAATAGTAAAAAAACAAATTTTGGGGATGATGTGATATGGCAATCGCAAATATGACCGACATGCTGATCAAAGCCAGAGCAGGCAAATACGCGGTCGGTGCTTTTAACATACTGGATTATAATTCATTCAAAGCAGTGGTTGATGCTGCAAGTGAATTGAACGCGCCGGTCATTGTTCAAATTTCCGTTAAAACAGTGAAATTATGGGGATACGACGCAATTGTTTCCTGGTATCGACAGCTTTCAGAAAATGTGAAAGTGCCTGTTGCAATGCACCTCGATCATTGCAAGGACATCGATGTCATTGAAAACTGTATAAAAGCCGGATGGACATCAGTGATGATCGATGCCTCTTCAAAACCGTTTGAGGAGAACATGAAACTCACACGTCAGGTCGTGGAAATGGCAACATCTGCTAATGTCAGCGTTGAGGCAGAGCTTGGTGAAATTGGCGGCGTTGAAGATGACATCGTCGTAGCAGAAGAAAATGCGCATCTGGCAGATCCGGCTAAAGCGGAATTGTTTTGTCAGGAAATTGATCTGCAGTGTTTTGCACCGGCAATCGGAACAGCACACGGTGTTTACAAAGGCGAACCCAAAATCGATTTTGATCGACTGAAAACCATCGCCGGCAGAACACCTGTGCCACTGGCGCTTCATGGCGGAACCGGACTTTCTTCGGATGTGTTTCGTAAATGCATTTCATTAGGGTGCGCCAAAGTGAATATATCCACCCAGTTGAAGCACGCATTTATCAATGAATTTGTGAAATATCATCAGGCACATCCGAATGAGTATGAGCCAGTGAAAGTATTGGCTGCACAATACGAGCAGTTGAAACAAGAAGTGAAAGAAAATATCGAATTTTTCGGTAGTTCAGGAAAGGGAGAATAAACAGAATGGCAAATCCAGTGATAATGCCGCAGGTGGGGCAGGATGTGGAATCCGGCTTTATCGGCGAATGGTTTGTAAAAGAAGGAGAATATGTTGAAAAAGGAGATATTATTGCCTCCATCGAATCGGAAAAAGCGACATTCGATCTGGAAGTATATGAGTCCGGGCATATTTTGAAAATACTCTTTGAACCGGGTGAAGAAGTGAAAACCTTAGAGCCGGTGGCTTATATTGGTGAAAAAGGCGAAGCTGTTCCGGACGACGGGGAATCCGACTCTGTCGCTGAAAAGACAGAGGGACGGAACACGACAGAAGATGGCAGCAAAGAGACTGCAACACAGAAAAATTCAAGCCGCGTCTTCGCATCGCCATCAGCGCGGCGAGTGGCAAAAGAGCAGAGGATATCGCTTGATGGAATCGAAGGTAGCGGTCCCGGTGGACGAATCGTCAAAAAAGATGTGCTCGCTGCTGCAGAGGATGACGGCGCAACGAGAATCGAAAAACCTTCGATTGCGGAAGAAATTCAGGAAGAATCTTTGGCAACGGATCTGGAAATCCCGTTCACAAAAATGCGGAAAAAGATTGCCGAACGGCTCATCTTAAGCAAACAGACGATCCCGCACTTTTATCTTTTTATTGATATCGACATGACTGCGGCACTCGAATGGCGTGCTGTTTTCAATAAAAATGCCACCGTCAAAATTACAGTGAATGACATGATCGTGAAATCAGTTGCTGCCTCCCTCGAAAAATATCCACGGCTGAATGCTCACGTCATCGAAAATAAAATCGTGCAGCGAAAGGACATTAATGTGGGAGTTGCTGTTTCGATAGATGATGGCTTGATCGTTCCTGTGATTCCCAAAGCCAACGAAAAATCGCTGTCAGAAATCAGCGCTACTTCGAGGAAGAATACAGAGGGCGCACGCCAGGGAGTCCTCAAAACGCCTGCTGTCGGTACATTTACGATCAGTAATTTGGGGATGTATGCCATTTCCGGTTTTGTGCCGATTATTAATCCGCCGGAATGCGGGATCATCGGTATCGGAAAAATCGATAAAAAAGTCGTGGTTCGCGAAAGAAATAGTATTGGCTTCGCCGATGTGATGAACGTCAGCATTGCATGCGATCACCGGGCAGTGGATGGAAGCTATGCTGCCCAATTTCTGAATTCAATAAAAGACTATCTGGAAAAATTTGATCAAAAATTAAAGGAATAGCACAATGAAGGCATTAATTTTCGATTGCGATGGTGTGCTGGTGGATACCGAGCGCGATGGTCATCGGATTGCCTTTAACAGGGCATTTGCAAAGAAGGGATTTGATATCGAATGGGACGTGGATTTATATGGTGAACTGCTGAAAGTGGCTGGCGGCAAAGAACGCATGCGACATTATTTTAATGAAACAGAATGGCCCTCGGATTCCAAAGACAGGGATGCACTCATTAAAGAATTACATAAACTGAAAACCGATTTTTTTATGCATATCATAGAATCCGGTGAATTGCAATTACGCCCTGGTATTGCGAGAATTGTTGATGAGGCAATCGAAGCCGGGCTCGTGCTTGCGGTGTGTTCCACATCCAATGAGCGGGCAGTGAATCTGATTGTGAGCAAATTACTGGGTGAAGACCGCAAAAAACATTTCAGCGGAATTTTCGCCGGTGATGTCGTTTCGAAAAAGAAACCGGATCCGGAAATTTATAATCTTGCTCTTGAAAAACTACAATTGAAACCGGCAGAGTGCGTGGTTATCGAAGACAGCCGTAACGGATTGCTCGCAGCAAAAGCAGCCGGGATGAATTGCCTGATAACCACAAACGGATATACGGAAAATGAAGATTTTACAGAAGCGGATCTCATTGTGAGAGAGCTTGGGGATGCACCGAATATTCAGGTGAAAATTGACGATCTTGCACAGCTTTAAAAGAAAATTGAATAAACGTTGGAGTGGGACTGTATCAAAAGTTTGATTTTCTCATTTGATGTCATTTCGGGCGTGTCACGGAATCTCCTAATTATCAAAAAGCTAGGAGATTCCTGCATTTGCAGGAATGACACCAAAAAGTGACTTTTGATACAGTCATATAGCAAAATTTGAAATTATCAATTAGAAAAATGAATACACTCATTACGATGAGCCAAGCAAAACCTGCCAATCAGAAAAGGAGAATGAGAAAGAGATGAAAATATTTCTTGATACCGCCAATATTGATGCGATTCGAAAAGCAACCCGATCCGGTTTGATCGACGGTGTGACAACAAATCCAACCCATATTTTAAAATCCGGTGGAAATTTTCGTGATATCGT
>WJJN01000086.1 GCA_014729735.1 Candidatus Zhuqueibacterota bacterium | reverse complement strand
GTGAATGCGAGTCCGCCGGCGGCATGATCACGATACTCTGCCCAGATGCCGGCAGCTCCATTCCGGAAGATACCGAACGGCTTAAAACGGGTGATCAATGAAAAATTATACGAGAGCAATCCGAATTCAATGCCCAGAATTCCGCTGGATTCAAATTCCTCATGATGATAGCGGGAATACGACCCATTGATCTCGAGCTGCTTGAGCACCGGATTCCGAAAGAAAATCTGCGATTTCGCTTCGAGATGTTTACGTTCGAGGTCAATATCCACGCCGTACGGATGAGCGCCCACAAATCCGCCCGGAATACCGTAATCGGACTGATAATAACTGCCCGCGATCCCAACGAAACCCCATGATTTTACCAGGCTGAGACCAACCGATCCGTTCTGCGTATTAATCGATGTATTATCCAGCGTGCCGATGGGGGTTTTCATGTCGCCTGCCGAACGAAAGCTTCCGTCCATGCGCAGGGCAAAGGGTCCGAGAGGCATGGAAACGCTTGCGCCTCCGGATGATCCATTGTTGACGGTTTCTCCCTGATACGTAACCGTCGCGTGCAAATGTCCCCAATTGGTTGTGGGAATATAGCCTCGTCCGACGTTGATGACGCCTGCCAGCGTATTGGAGCCGAACATCAGTGCTTCGGGACCGCGGATCACTTCGATGCGTTCTGCAGTGATCGGTTCAACCACAACAGCGTGATCAGCGGAAGTCGCTGACAGATCACCGGTTCTGCCGCCGTCTTCCAGAATGAGCAGCCGGTCGCCACCGAGCCCGCGCAGAATCGGACGTGCCGGCGCCGGTCCCATGCTGCGAAGATCAAGACCTGGCTCATCGGAAATGGTTTCGGCAATGGTTTTGCCCAACTGCTGCCGTAGTTTTTTCCCCTCAACCTGCACTGGCGGTTCAGTGAGAACGTCCATGGTTTTATCTCCCTGCGACGTCACTACTACGGACTCCATATTCAGGGGAGAGCTTTTCATTCTAAATTCTACATAGTTCGTATCGCAGCGGTCGATTTTTACATTTAACAAAACATTTTGATAGCCGATGCGAAATGTCTGCAGCGCGTAAACACCGATCGGTAATGCCGGGATGAAAAAATGCCCGTCCTCGTGTGTAAATCCCGAGCGGGTAATCTCCGGCAAAAATACGGTAATCCCCGCGATGGGATCGCCGGTTTCCTGATCAAATACCCGTCCGTATAATGCCCCGCAATTTTTCTTGCTGTCCTGCGGAATGGATGGGGATACCTGAACCACTGTTAAAATAAAACTTATGAAAATATATATTTTTTTAAATTGCATAATTTGCTCCTGAATTATGGAGTGCGGCGACTGTGTCGCTGCATTGCAGCCTGCTTTTTGGATGCAAAAATTTTTAGCTGCTGTGCTAAAGTGGGACTGTATCAAAGGTCCGATTTTCTCATTTGATGTCATTCGGGGCTTATCCCGGAATCTCCTAATTATCAAAAATTTAGGAGATTCCTGCATTCGCAGAGATGACACCAAAAAATGTCTTTTGAGACAGTCCCACTTTGGGATTACATTATTCTGTTACTTCCACCTGAATCGCCGGTGTCAGAAAATCATGATGATCTCCGTGCATGAGTTTCACGATCAGTGTTGTCGTGCCGGCTTTCACTCCTGAAACAGTGAAATGCCATTCCTGCCCTGTCACAACTTCAGCGGTAGCAATGGATTCATCCGCGATTTCCGGCAGCAGATATGATCCTTCTTCATCAGGAATAAATTCTTCACCGTCATGATCGAGGAAGCTGGCAAAAATCGAACTGGTTTCTTCATTCACTTTTACCGTGATTTTGCCTTCTTTTACCTCGCCTTCTTCGACACGGACAATTATTGTATCATCTATTTTCAAAAGCACGCCTTCGGCTTCGTTGTGCTCATGATCGGCTTCCACCGGATTATCCTCGCTGCAACCAGTCATTAATGCGATAACAAGTGCAGAAAGGAGCGCTATTTTTATGATATGTGATTTCATGATATATTTCTCCAGTAAATTTGAATTGCATTTAATAAGTTAATAACTAAATTTATAAAAAGAGATTAGTCCTGTATCATATGTCTGTTTTTTTTGTAAAATGTCATTCCGGGCTTGTCCCGAAATCTCCTAATTATTAATAAAGTCAGGGGATTCCTGCATTCGCAGGAATGACACCCCAAAATGCATCGCATAAACAGGTTGTCCAGGAACTTTGATATCGTCGGAAAAATCCTTGAGAAGGTTTCACAACAACACATATATAGTGTCTGAAGGAAAACGGCGATAATGTCATTCTGAACGACCCCGCCTAAGCGGGGGAGTGAAGAATCTCATACCACCAAATTTAGTAAAGACAAAAACTTAGTTGTGTAGGGATTCCCGTCGCTCCACTCCTCAGAATGACATTTTTAAGGGTTCCTGGACTCCCTGTAAAGGCGATTCACTCCCTTTGCATCAACAGGTATTGCCAATGCTTTATTTTCATTTTAGGTAATACAAAAAATCCAGTAACTACTGTGGAAAGGAGGTGCTCTGCGCTGAAAAAAGCCCCGGCTATTTTCGTAATCAATAAATAATTGAAATTGAAACAAGTATTCGTTGAGTAGCGGTAGTATGAAATTTATAATTAATATGAATAAAATGATGCAGGAAACACACAACAATTCCAGCAGATATGCAGGACATGTTTCATGATCCGCAAAATCAGGATGGTGGTTATGCAGGAACGGGATCATCACAAAAGTGATGATGAATAATGCGGCAAATCCTGTCAAAATCCGTTCGATAAGTATTTTTTTCGAGCTTTTACTTCGCATCGAAATACCGCCTTTTTAATGGAGTTGTTTAGTGTTGTACTTTGTAATGATTCCAATGTTCCTTTGCTAGTTTTTTCGCACCGCGATAACCACCACTGGTTCTCCGGATGGTATATTTTTTAATTCGATATCCACCATTGCCACAATCTGTGATTCCTGGACCAGCCCGGTCATATCGATGATTTTCGCTGAGACGAGCAAATAGATATCCGGCACCAGCGCGCCGGCGTCGCCATACGTCGTGAGCTGTTCGATGAATTCCGAAATTTTCGATTTCACAGAATCTGCATTGACTTGATCCGCCATGCAATCATTGATTTGCAATCGGACAACTCCCTCCCGGTCGATGACGCGCAGCCGTTGATTTTCCTGGGTAATCAATCCGAAAAGATGTTTTTG
>WJJN01000613.1 GCA_014729735.1 Candidatus Zhuqueibacterota bacterium | reverse complement strand
CTTTTTCTCCATTTCTTCTTCAAACTGTTTTTTCCCCCGATCCAAACCTTTTTCAAAGGTGCGAATAATTTTACCTTTTTTAAAGATCAGCACGCCCCCGGCGACAACGACGCCGACGCTTGTTAATATGCCGCCGGTAACGTCGAAAAATGCGCCGTGCGTAACGCTCATGATCAGGGTTCCGATAATCGCCAATATGCCGCCGCCCATGACTGTCGGTGCAATCGTCGTCGGATCGGACTTAAGAGATTCGACAAATGTATCATTGCTTTTCAATTCATAAACCTTGTGCATCACGTCTTCAATGACTTCCTTGCGCCGAGCTTTGATTCTTTGAAAAAGCTCTTCATCTCGAATGCGGGATTCTTTTATCCGCCGCAGATCGTCGATCAGGCTTTGCAGCAACTGTCGAATGCCTTCCAGAAAGTGCCGGGCGCCGTCCATCGCTATTTCCTGAAAACTGCTGTGCAGCTTCTTTTCAAACCGACGTTGTAAATCCTGAACCCAGTTCTTGATCGATTCATCGCGGGCGAAAACCGATTTAAATGACTTACGGAAAAGGACAAACAGCGATAATCCCTGCCGGAATTCATATTTCACCTCACTTGAAATGCGGTCATAATTTGCCAGGAGACGTTCAATCAATGTACGGATTTCATAGGCAGATTGCTGCTCACCCGTCATCAACCGACTCTTCACTTTATCGACCACGACCTTATCGCTATCGAACTGATTTTTGCGTTGTCCCAAACTCACTTCAACACGGCTGATGATTCGATCGATGCTGTCCACAATGGACTGCAATTTCAATTGATAATGCGCACCTCCGGTCACAGTTTGTCGAATAAACTCGCGTATTTCCTCGAAACCACTGTCTTGTTCATTTTCCAGCTCCCGTTGTGCAGAAGTAGCAAAAATGTGCGGTGAAGGAATATTCCGGGAAAGTGCATATTCCTTTACTTTCTCGATATTGGTTTTCAGTTCCGCACCTGTCGCTAAATCCGATTGCTGCAAGATAAATATAACTTTTTTCCGCCATTCCACATTAATATAATTCAACAAATCCCATGACGACTGCGTATGCGGATTTTTTGCGGGAACGACGAACATAATCAGATCACCATTGGGAATAAATTGTTGCGTAATCTGTTCATGGTGTTTTATCAGAGTATTGGTCCCCGGCGTATCGACGATGGCAATTGTTTTGAGAATATCCACCGGGAGTGTAATCCGCTTTAAATATTTATTGAGCATGGTTTCCGAATGGCTGTCGCCGTACACAATCTGCTGAACTGTGTCTGTAATTGGGGCAGCATCTACCTTGCAAATTTCTTCTCCCAAAAGCGCATTGATGAAACTGCTTTTACCGGATTTCACCTCTCCCACAACAACAAATAAAAACGGCTCATTAATGTTTGTCCGTAAATTACTGATAATTTGCTGAAAATCTTTATTTTCGATGTCGAACGTGAACTGTTCTAAAGCTTTTAATAATTCATCCAACTGGAATTTGTATTGATAGAACTTTTCGTTAACAATTTGAGTGTCCATGAACGAAGACTCCGTAAGATTATTAGTTATTAATAATATAGAGGATTTAAGTCAAAATAGCAATAATAATTTAAGAAGTTTCATTCAGCTTTAGTAAATCTCTCCGTCGGGATTCAGCAGAAAAAATTTATTTGCATCAAATTAAGAAATTCGTTACATTACATCTATATTTAAGGAGAGGTATGAAATCAATGATATTTCAACGGAGGTTGTAATTTAAATGGCTGATACATATTTACGTGATCATCTGGCGGCAGACCGTACTGTTCTTGCCAACGAACGTACGATACTTGCCTACATTCGCACCGCCTTGACATTGATGGTCGCAGGTGTTACTTTTATCAAATTCCTGGATTTAATCGTTTTTGAAATAATCGGCTGGATATTCATTCCGGCGAGCATAATTACACTTGTGGTAGGATTACGGCGATATATTCATATCAATCATCTGATTTGTGATGTTATCGAAAAAAGTCAAACCAAGGTTGAGACCGAAGAATTTGAGTAGAATATTCAATCAAAAGAAAATAATGGATAATAAAATAAACAAAGGAATGAGTATCAAGGCTGAATAAAGCATGTAACCGAAGAATCCCGGCATTTTAATACCATTTTCTTCTGCGATCGCCTTCACCATAAAATTTGGCGCATTTCCGATATAAGTGTTAGCACCCATAAAAACAGCGCCAATCGATATGGCAACAAGATATATTTCTTTTTGTTCAATCAGCAAATTCACGGCAACAGCTTCCGGCAAACCGGCAAAGGAATTGCCTAATTGGGTATTCAGAAAAGTAAGATATGTCGGAGCGTTATCCAAAAAACTGGATAGTATCCCCGTAATCCAAAAGTAGTCAAGAGGTCGCTCCACTGCGCGTACAATGAAAGCAAGATTCCCGTGAATACCTGCTTTCAGCATTGCCAGAGCGGGAATTATAGTCATAAATATTCCGGCAAAAAGATATGCCACTTCTTTTATAGGAAACCAGGTGAATTCATTTGCCTCACGAATTATTTTTGGTGTAAATTGAAGTGATAGCATTCCCATTAAAATCAAAATCAGATCCCGGGCAAGATTTTGATACGGTACGTGAATACCATTTATCACGAGAGCACCGCAATGCACGAGTCCGCTCATCAATACGCCGCCGATTACGCCCAGCAGGAAAAGTATGTTGATCAGTCCGCGTATTCGGATCGGTTCTGTTTCGATTTCTTCACATGGATTTTCCACTGAATTATCAATTTCCGGCAATGGCGATTCTTTTCTCTCTTTAATACATAAATAGCGATCGATAACGTAAAACAGCCCCAACAAAATAATGGAAATAAATCCCATCGGAACAATTAGTTGCAATGTCCAGAAAAACGGAACATGATGCAAGAAACCGAGGAACAGCGGTGGGTCGCCGAGTGGCGTTAATGCACCTCCGATATTGCTGACAAGAAAGATAAAAAAGACAACAATGTGTACTTTGTATCTTCTTTTGGCATTCGCTCGCAGCAGTGGTCGGATTAACAACATGGAAGCACCCGTTGTTCCGATCCAGGAGGCGATCATTGTACCGATTAAAATAAACAGGGTATTCAATTTTGCAGTGCCTTTAAGCGTACCTTCCACCAGAATTCCGCCGGATATGGTAAATAATGCCCATAATAAAATTATAAACGGGATGTAATCCAGTAAATATATTTCCAGTATTTCACAACAGGCTTCATTGCCGTACTTTACAGCAAATGGGATAGCAAATATCAATGACCAAAATGCAGAGACCTTTCCATAGTGATGATGCCAAAAGCGCGGCGCCAAAATCGGGAAAAAAGCGATGGAAAGCAAAATTCCGGCAAAAGGCAAGGCACTCCAAAGTGGTAATGTTGTGCCAAGATGCGAGACATGATGAGCAAGGGAATCGTGAGAGTCAGAAAAAAATATTCCATATATGAGGGTTATCGCAATCAAAACAAACAATGCCGCGATAAAATATTTCATAAGTTTATTCAATCTCCTGTATAAAATAACCGGCAGTCCAATTTGTTTCAATGAAATATGAACAGTGGAATTTCCGCCTTTTTAATGAAACGGTCGGTAGTACTACCGACAATAAAACTCACTAACTTCTTTTTTCCGTGTGCTCCCATTACTGCTAAATCGATCGCATTGGTTTTGATGAAGTTGGAAATCTGTTCCTCGGGATTTCCAGGTAAAAGTACCCTCTCGAAAGGAATATCCCAGGCATTCAGATAACTGCCGATTTTTTCTGACAGTGTTTCCCCGGCTTCATTATTATTATTGATATGAATCAAATAAATTTTCCGATCGCGCCAGATTTCCATTTTAACGAATTGTTGAATAGCCTTTGTCGACTGGTTTCTCCCATCAAAACAAAGGGCTATTTTTCTAATCTCTCGAAACTCTTGCGGTATCATCAAAACCGGTCTCGAATCATGACTGATTAATTCGTGTTGTATCCCTTTATCAAATTTTTCACCGTATCGAAAGGAAGTTTTGCATGCAACGATGACCAGATCGTAAAATTTGGATTCATCGAAAATGATCTCCTGAGGCTCTCCTTCCAAAATTTTTGTCTGATACTTGATGTTACGGGCTCTGCATAGATCGCTGAATTCGCGAATCATGTCTCCTGCGATTTCTTTTTCCTTATCAATCCTGACATTTAGCTCTTTTTTGGCATAAAAAGTCCCACCTGCAGGTATCGGACCAATTGATTTTTCGATTGATGGTATATCGATGATATACAGACTATCGAGATGACAATCCTCATCCTGCACCAGATTTGTCCCGTATTCGATTGCAGTTTTGGAATAGTGATATTCATCCAGGGGGATCAGAATACGTCTTAGCATATCTCCTCCGCTTAAACTGCTCCTATGTTACAAATTTTTAAAAATAATGAATTACTCTAACAAATACAAGGAAATTTTATGCGGAATTCATGGAGTGAACTTGCACATTCTAAAAATCCCCTGCCGCATTCAAACAGAGGCTCATGGATATAATACATTTTTTGAATTATGAAATAGCTCACTCCATTTATTTTCAAGAAAACAACTCCGGACCTGCTACTATCTCAATTCCAGTTCTTGAGATTTCAGGAATTCCAGATACTGTTTTTTGAATTCCTCGATCTCCTCGCCGGTAATCGTTCGTTCTTTAAGACCGATGAGATAGCGAAAGGAGTAACTCCCCTTGCCCTGCGGCAGCGGCTTCCCCTTATAGAGCGCGACGAACTCACGTTTTACAATTAGCGGGTGGCTGAATTTATCGATTTTTTCGATCAATTTATCATAGCCGGCATCCGTATCCCATACAATGGAAAAATCCATCCAGGAACCGGGAAATTCAGAAGATCGCTCGTATTTAATAGCAGGATAAATCGGTCCGAAAAATTTGTCGAACTCGATCTCGAACCAAATGACTTGTGCATTTGGCGCTAACTCCTTCAAAATTCGATTTTCAGGAATTCCAATAAAACCGACCTTATTTTTGTTTATCATTATTTTCGCCTGATGACCTGCAATTGTGCTTTTATCTTTAGTTTCTTCCAGAGGCGAAAGCGATAAATCACCGGCAGAAGTGGCTAGTGCCAGATCTTCCAAAATACCGCGCAATTCTCTGAAATGCAATTCCAGATTGTAGGATTTTGTTTGTCTGTAACTAATTCCACATAAACGGGTTGTTTCATCGCATTTATCGTCTTCAGTCGGTTGATATACCCTGCCCATTTCAAAAAGACGAAATTCATCGCGGTGCAAATTGTTTTGTCTCACAAGATTCAACATATTTGGCAGCAGCGTGGTCCGCATCCGGCTCATGTTGCCAGCGCTGGGATTTTCCAGTACCAGCGTTTTTCCGGGATCGAAGCGAAGCATTTGGAGCCAGTAATCATCGAACCAACTGTAGGTATGAACTTCCATGAAGCCGTGTCCCAGCGCCAGAGTGCGACGTGCCTTGTGCTCATTGCGGAGTTTGACATTTACATGAACTGCTTCTGTGTATTGCTGCGGCAGCTGCGGCTCGATATTGTCGAACCCGTATACCCGGCAAATTTCTTCGAGAATATCGTATGGAATTGATATGTCTTTCGCACTTCGAAATGGTGGAATTCCTGCAGTGATCGTTTTATCATCCTTGTCTTCTGCCGTGAAACCCAATGATTTCAAAATACGGAACATCTCCGATTTTGGAATCTGCATTCCGACTCGAGCGTTCAGAAAATCTACCGACACATTCACCGGTCGAAAATCATCTTTCAAATCACCGTCGATGGTAAGCCGGGAAAGAATTTCATGATCAGCACCGGATTGTTTCACAAGGCTTATAAATCGCTGTATTGCCACTTTTGTATTAATCGGCGGCTGATCCTTTTCAAAGCGCTGACTGGCGTCGGTGCGCAATCCCAGCCTGACTGATGTGCGGCGAATTCGAGAACCGAGAAAATTAGCGCTTTCCAGCAGCAATTTCGATGTGCTTTCGCTGACTTCGGAATTCACGCCGCCCATTATACCAGCGAGTGCCACCGGCTCCTTTTCGTTCCAGATCATGAGGTCTTTAGACTGCATTTTTCGCGGCTGGTCATCCAGCGTTGTGAATGTACCCTCTTTACCAAAAGGACCGACTTTCACTGCTTTCAGCTTGTCGCCATCGAATGCGTGCATCGGCTGCGCCAGCTCCAGCATAATGTAATTCGTTAAATCGACCAGCAGATTGAATGTGCGCTGTCCCAGTGCGTGCAGCCGCCATTGAATTGGCAGCGGCGAGGGACGAACTGCCAGCTTCATTTCCATGCAGCAGTAACAGGGACATCCGGCATAGTCCTGAATTTCCAGGGGGTATTCCGGCAGACTCTGGTATGCAGTCAGATCGTCCAGATCGAGTGGTTTCAATTCTCTGCCAAAGATCGCTGCGATCTCTCGGGCAAATCCGTAGTGTCCCCATAAATCCGGTCGATGGGTAAGACTTTTGTTGTCGATCTCCACGATAGCATCTTTTTCCGGCATAATTTCTGACAATAGCGTACCGGTTTTTACGGCTGCCGGAATTTCCAGAATGATATCGTGAAATTCACTCATCCCCAATTCCCTGGACGAACAGAGGATTCCTTCGCTAATATGACCGGCGATACGGGACTTTTCGATTTTTAAATCACCGGCGATCGTTACTCCCGGCGGTGCAAACGCGGATTTCATTCCAATTCTTACATTCGGCGCACCGCAAACTGTCATGTACCGCTTTCCGCCACACTCGACTTCCGCCAGGCTTAAATTTTTATCTTTGGAAATTTTTTCAACGGCGACAACTTCACCAACTACGATTCCCTGAATCGTACGTGTTAATATTTCGACGCCTTCTACTTCTGCCGTTGCCATCGTCAAATTGTTCGCAATTGTATCTGGCTCCAAATCAGATATATCGACGTATTGAGAAATCCATTCTAATGAAATTTTCATCTATCTACTCCTTTAAATCGAACCGGATGCAGGAAATTGTCCGTAAAAACGAATATCACCGGAATTAAATAGTCTTATTTCGGGAATTCCGAATTTCATCATTGCTAAACGAGTTAAACCGAGTCCGAACGCGAATCCGCTGTATTTTTCGGAATCGATGCTGCCATATTCTAATACTTTCGGATGCACAAGTCCGCATGGAATCAGTTCGATCCACCCCGTGCTTTTGCAGGTCGGACAGCCTCTTCCCTCACAAATGAGGCACTGGCAGTCCAGCTCGAATCCCGGCTCCACAAAAGGGAAAAAACCCGGGCGCAACCGCACCGTCACTTCCTTGCGGAAAATTTCTCCAAGCAATGTTTTCATAACCCCAATCAGATTGGCAATGGAAATATCTATATCGACCATCAATCCTTCTAACTGATAAAATGTGTTTTCGTGGCTGGCATCCACGGATTCATAGCGAAAACAGCGTCCCGGAAAAATAGCGCGCAACGGTGTGCCGAATTTTTTCATAGCACGCACCTGATATGCGGATGTATGCGTTCGCAACAGCATTCCGTTCGTCAACCAGAATGTATCCTGTGTTTCCCGCGCAGGATGGTCCGCCGGAATATTCAATGCATCGAAATTGTAAAACTCCTCTTCGACATCGTTTCCTGCCAGCACTTTGAATCCCATCCCGTGAAATATTTCCTCCAATTCCATTCGGATCAACGTAATCGGATGTAAACAGCCGAGCCGGCGGTCTGTTCCCGGCAAAGTAGCATCCACATCGATGGATCTCGATCCGGCTGCCTGTTGTTTTTCCATGGCTTCCCGAATTTTTGCTTCCGCGAGATTTTTTGTTTTATTAAACTCGATACCGAAATTTTTTCGTTCGTCCGGGGACATGCTTTTAAAATCAGCATTTTTCCACTGAAGAGTTAATAATCCTTTTTTTCCCAAATAGCGAACCCGTATTTCTTCCACTTCTTTCATAGAAGAAGCTTTGGATAGATCGTCTATCAGTTGTTGTTGAATCTGTTTCATTTCATTGCTCCAATCCGGAAAATTGAGTCTCTGTTCTGATCGCTTTAAAAATATATCTGGTCGATCCAAATATTAACTTTCAAACCGTTGGCGATTTCTAAAATTGTTTATCCGCAGATACCCTTAATTTATATAAATGACATATATTATAAAGATTTCAAACTAAAAAGTCAATATCTTTTTCTATAATTTCATCGGTTAAAAGCCGCACTCTTTTCTCTCATTCTGAGACAGATTGAAAAACCATATCCGCTTATGTATCAAATAAATACAGTGCAAGTGTTTAAAATATTTACAAAATCTTGCTAATGATATTTATAATATATTTAATTTATTAATCTTACAGTATAATTATTTATTAACCTCAATAATAATAGTGATGGTATAATACTTGCAAAATAGTTATCATTGAAAATGGTAACATATTATAAATTATAATTCTATAATTGTTCTTTTTTATCACCTATTGTTTATTAATGTCTTAATTAAACAATCTGAGTGTTCAACGATCTGGTTACTGCTGTTGTTAGACTGTGTCATTTTTTAACACTCGATCTTGTCCTCTCCGATTTTCTTGACGATTTTCAAAATAAATGCATTAAAAATATGTGATATGACATTAATATCAAACAAATGTGTTCTAAATATTGACACTATGTATCGGACTGATACAGATTTCAGGGGGAATTTATGGAAACGATTACAGCGAAAAAAACGGTTAACATTATTAAACAGTCAACATCAGAAATCAAACAAGATTTACCTATGGAAGTAGAGAGCAGCGTAAACAGACCTCTTCATATTGTATCCGGACCTATCTACAGGTTAAAGCGTATTGTCTGGTGCGGTATAATTTCTCCGGGTCTGCTTTTAATATCACTATTTCTTTACACATTTATTCCTCTTGATTTTTTCAGGAACGGTAAGATAACCAGCATTCTTCGCAATGCAAACAATTACATGAAACGAATACTTGATATTACCGGCGCAATTATCTGTCTGGTTCCGTTTACCGCACTCTTTTTATTCATTGCAATCCTGATAAAACTCGATTCCAACGGTCCCGTATTGTACACCCAAATGCGAATCGGTCGCAACCGCAGGAATTCGAAACGGCGCTCGATCAGTATCGACACTGCATATGAGAGAAGGACTACAGAACGCCGTCGAAAAAATTTGTATGGAACCCCTTTTACTATTTATAAATTCCGCACCATGAAACTTGATGCGGAAAATAAGTGCGGTCCGGTATGGGCAACTATCAATGATCCGCGCATCACCACAATCGGCAGAATTCTCCGCTACACCCACCTGGATGAGCTGCCTCAGGTAATTAATATTTTGAAGGGAGAAATGAGTTTTGTGGGTCCGCGCCCCGAGCGCCCTCACTTCATAAATGAGTTGGCGGAACGGATTCCCTGTTATCTCGAACGTCTGAAAGTGAAACCCGGTCTGACAGGTCTGGCGCAGGTGAATTGCGGACATGATTATTCAATTGAATCCGTGCGAACAAAATTAAATTATGATTTGACATACTGTCAAAATGGAAATCTGGTTTCTTATTTCAAGATTATCTTTACAACACTCCATAAAAAATTGTCTGGTAAGATATAGGATCAATAATGCGAACCCAAATTATCATATTTTTCATTACGTTCGTCATCGGTTGTCAGTCGATGTTTGGAACGGCTCCTGCGATGGCACAAAACAAACAAGGTACGATTTATGTAAAATCCACGCCTCCTGGTGCAATGGTGCAATTCGAAGGGGCAAGCACTTATGTTGGTGTTGCTCCGTTCAAATTGCGAGCCGGACTTCATGGCAATTACAAAATTTACGCGTTTAAAAGCGGATATGAAAAACGAAAGTATGAATATTTTTTCGCGGGAACCGAGAATGGTTTATTAAAAATCCGACTGAATCCCAAAACCCGGTTCAAAGCCTTTGTGCGATCCATGGTTTTTACCGGTTGGGGACAAATATACTCGGAGCGGAAAACATACGGACTTTTTCTCAATCTTCTGCAAATCGGTTCGATTGTGGGCTCTGTCTTAGCTCTGAATGATTATCATCAGGCAGTAGATGAATACGATCAAGCCGTAGATCAATATCAGGCAAATATGCAATTTTATCATCTTCGCAATGAATATTGGGTTCAGGTCGTTCGCAAGCATCAACGCGCAGATGATCTGTATGAAAAATCCAGGATCTGGCTATGGGCTTCGGCTGGCATTTGGCTATACAATGTGCTCGATTCACTTTTTTTCTTCCCGTCTTTCGATAAAGAAATGTTCGATCGCTCTCTGCCCGCTGTTTCGGCAGGATATCGAGACGGAACGAGTACAGTTACTCTTTCGATACCCCTAAATAATCTCTAACTCAGCGAATTTTGGAGTCTCATATGTTAATAGGCACTCAAATACAACTGTTTTCGAAATTCGTTTTTTTCAGCATTATAGCAATCAGTTTGATGCTTTTTAGTGTTTGTGAAAAGCGACATGCCGAATTAATGACACCCTTCGGAAACGCATTTTTAGGTGCTCCCCAAAATCTGAATGCGACAACCGGCGACAATCTGGTCACTTTAACCTGGACAGTTACAAGCGACAGCGGCGTTGCTGTTTATTTTATCTATCGTCGTGATTCCATGCAACAGCAACCGTCTTTTCTGGATTCGTCCGCGACAAAAGAATACACAGACGAAAATGTCGTGAACGGGAATCTCTATTTTTACCAGGTATCGGCAGTCGATTCGGCGGGTTATGAAGGAGAGCGCTCTGCGGAAATCAGAGTCCGACCGAGCGTTTACGATATTATCATCGAAGACGGTAAAAAATATACAAACAACCAGACTGTCACATTGAAATTGACCGCGGATTTAAATACGCATTATATGATGATCGCCAACGATTCTACTTTCACAGATGCAGCATGGGAGGTATTTGCACCGGTCAAATCATGGACACTCACCCCGAATGACGGCGAAAAACATGTGTACGGCAAATTCCGTGATAGCGAGGGAAATATCAACCGCTATCCCGCACACAGCAAAATCGAACTGGATACCAGAGCTTCAATTGACAGTATCTCAGAAAATACCGCCGGAGCGGTAATGGCGCCGGGACAGGTAATCCATTTTAAATTGGACGCCGGAGAACCAAACGGAAAAGCGACGATTGATATTGGAAATCAGAAATTCAATATTCGGCTATATGATGACGGTGATAACGGTGATGCAGTCGCTCTCGACGGTATTTACGAACTCGATTACACCATTCCCTCGGGTATGGAAATGATGAATGGTATCGTGACAGGACATTTTACGGACCGGGCAGGGAATGTAGCTGACGATGTAACCGCTCCCGGCAGAGTTTCTATTCAACTGGATCCCGGCGCAGTGACACTGTTCCTCTCAGTGCAATCCGGAAGTAGCACTCCGGCAATCGAGCTTTACTGGTCCGAAAGTGATGATCCGGATTTTGCCAGTTACCGTTTATTCAGGTCAGCAACAGCAGGTGTGGATACGTCTTCAAAACT
>WJJN01000007.1 GCA_014729735.1 Candidatus Zhuqueibacterota bacterium | reverse complement strand
TGCAGCTCCGATCGCCTCGATCCATTTGAAATAGGTTGGAATTATCATCTGGGAGTCATCCAATTTAAAGACATTTTGCACTGCCTGCGCCACACCTTTATTGGCAGCAACACCTCCGATGAACACAACCGGTGGAATGATATCCTTCCCTTTTGTAATTGTTCCCCGAAAATTCCGAACTACTGCCTCACAAAGTCCTTTTAAGATCTCCGGAGGCTTGAAACCTTTTTGCTGCGCGTGAATCATGTCGGATTTCGCGAACACCGAGCATCTGCCGGCAATTGCCGCGGCTTTCTCCACCCCGGTCACCACATCGCCGACGTCTTCGATGTCATACAGCAGCCGCGATGCTTGTTGGTCCATGAACGAACCGGTACCGGCAGCGCAATCGCCGTTCTTTTCGTAATCAGCGATAGTCAACATCCCGTTAGAAGGATCGGGCTCCAGTTTGATATATTTCGATGTGTCGCCGCCGATTTCCAGAACCGTGCGTGCATCGGGCTGCAAAAGGCTGATGCCATGCGCAATGGACTGAAATTCATTAACAAAGGAAACCGAAAGCACCTTTGCGAGTGCTTTCCCCCCCGATCCGGTGATCGATATTTTCACTCTCTCGTTGGGCTCGAGATCGCGCAGAAATTGCCCCAGAAGATCAAATGCTGCCAAAACCGGTTCGCCTTTGATCCGGCGGTATTTGGATAATAACAAAACACTTTTCTGATCTGATGAGATGTCTATTTCATCACAAAATTGGAAATACTCCGGTCGTTCGCTAACATAATTTGAAAATGCGAATGTATGTTCACTTGGAGCCAATAATGCAATTTTAATGCTCACCGATCCGATGTCTACTCCGATGCGGTATTCGGTTGCGTTCATCAGAAAAAGCTCCCTCACTTGATTGCAATTATGAATATCCCACACAAAAAAGGAAACAGAGTATTCAAGTGAATACTAGATTGTTTACAAGAAAATCAGTTACTTTTTATCAAGCTCTAAAAACTCCATCAATGTAATACCGGATTTTAAAATGACAGGCGTAATGTAGGGGGTATCATTCGGTGAAGTTTCGATTGTTACCAACAACGGACTCACGGGATGGTCGACAGCCAGCTCCCGCAGGAACTGGAAATACTCATTATCTCCTGTCGTGCGTCCCAATAATTTTTTCTGAATGTCGATATAATCCTTTTCATCTTCTGCATTCTTTCTAAGTTCAGCCGCTTGTTTGTAATTTTCAATAAAATGGTTGAATTCGACTTCCCCGCGAGAGAATCTGCTCGCAAAATATCGTAAAAACAGTTTTCGCACTTTGCCGGATTTCAAATTATTTACAATTTTATCCGAAATTGATTTGTCGTCAGCAAGATATCCAATAGAAAACTCGATAATTTCTTTTAGAAGATTCGTTTCTACATATTTACTATATTTTCGCATTGCATCGTGATCTTTAAGATGAAGTTGTTCCGCGAGATATTGGTATTGATTTCCCAACGGATTCTTGATTCTAATTGCGCTGTAATAATGTTCCACCGCCTCCTGAATCTTCTTCTTCAGAAATGACGGATCGTTCTCCGCTCCCCCCGAAGACTCCTCCCGGACAGCCTTGGATTGCATAATCTCGGTTCCTTTGACAATAAATTCGTTCACTTTTTTATCCAGATTTCCGGCGACATCCAGTGCGGAGTGGGCGTCGGCGAAATGCCCCATTGCCAGCGCTCTCTCGGCATGTTCTTGCAAGTAGCTTTCCGGTATCGGCACCGGTTTTGCGATCAATTGCTGTACGTATTTATCCCGAATCGATTGATATATTTCGTTATATTTTGCCTGACCCTCTTCTTTCAACTGACTTTCATCGATGTCATTTCGGCTGGCGAATCTGCGCAAAGCAATTTCATCGCCTGTAGCCGCCGCGCGGTAGACTGCGCTATTCTGATTTGTTAAATAAAATAAAATTGAAAAATCGCCGTAAAAATAGGCTGTGGCAAGTAAGTGTAGTTCAATATCCAGTGCTGAATTTGTATTCTGCTGCAATCTGACCTCCCTTTATTTATTATCTGCACGCTCGCTAAGCCTTTCGAAGCGAGCCTGTCAAAGTGCTCACTGAGCCTGTCGAAGTGAAAATTATTTTTGAATATAGCACAGCAGCCAATAAGAAGCAAGCGAAAAAAGCCCTAAGTTTCTTCGACTAAATCGAAATCGATGATTTTCGCTTCTCGATTGACTTGAACAACTTGTACCCGAACCCGATCCCCGACCTGATACACTCTCCCGCTGTGCTGTCCGTATAGCCGGTAGCGATTTTCATCATGAATATAATAATCATCCGGCAAATTAGTGATATGGACTAAACCCTCGATCAAATTATCGATCAGTTCCACAAAAATTCCGAACGAAACCACTCCGGAAATGATACCATCGAATTCATCCCCGATGAATTGCTCCATAAATTCTAATTTTTTTGCCCGGATGGACGCCCGCTCCGCCTCCTGGGCAACGATTTCCCGCTCGGTGGATTTTTCGCATATTTGGGCAATTCTCTTTCGTTTAATATTTGCTGATGCCGCGTCATCCAGATAAGACTTCATCAGCCTGTGACACACCAAATCCGGGTAGCGCCTTATCGGCGAGGTGAAATGACAGTAATTTTTCAGTGCCAGACCGAAATGACCGATATTTTCCACATCATACTTCGCTTTCATCATCGTGCGTACTGTGATTTCAGATACCAGTAGCTCCCGGTCATCTCCTTTAATCCCTGCAATAAAATTTTGAAAAAGCTTTGGCGTGATCTTTTTGTGCGACGGAAAATCAAGACCCAGTGCACGGGTAAATTTAATGTAATCCCTTAGCTTATCACCGCCCGGCTTCTCGTGCACACGATAAGGAAACGGAAGCTCATTACCGGTTTCCCGGTTTAGGTTCCTGGAAACATGCGATGCGATGGTCGTATTCGCCAGAATCATAAATTCCTCGATAATGCGATGGCTGTCCAGACGCTCGGCTTTCTCGATCTTCACCGGTTTCCAGTTCTCATCAAGCCGAATATTCACCTCATGGGAATCAAAATCCAGCCCCCCGCGGCGCTCCCGCTTTTCAATGAGATGCTTGCTCAGCCGGAACATAGTTCTCAGTGTTTGCCCGAATTTTTTATCGGATTTCGGTTTTTCGATGATCTGCTGTACCTCTTCATAACTGAACCGCCGCTTGCTGTTGATGATGCTTTCTTTTATGTCGTAACGAACTTTTTTTGCCTCCGGCGTCAGCTCCATCAGCACAGAAAAACAGAGCCGGTCCTCATTTGGCTTTAAGCTGCACAATTCGTTAGATAATTTCTCCGGCAACATCGGAATAGCATTATTGAGCATATAAACAGATGTACCCCTGCGCAGTGCTTCCTTATCGACAACAGAGCCTTCAGTGACATAATAGCTCACATCGGCAATATGGACGCCTAATTGGTAATTTCCGTTTTCGAGTACCTTCATGGATACCGCATCGTCGAAATCTTTCGATTCAGCAGGATCGATGGTAAAACAAAGCTCGTCACGCAGATCGAGCCGGCGCTCGATTTCCTGCGACGGAATATCGGCTTTTATCGCTCTCGCATGTTGCTCAACCTTGTGAGGGAAACGCAAATCGAGATCAAATGACTTGGCTATTGATTTTATGTCAACACCCGGCTCATTCGGATAACCAAGGATCTCGACAATTTCCCCTTCGGGATTCAAATGCTCATCCTCCCATTCCAGCATTTTCACGACTACCTTTTGCCCGCTTTTGGCATTATGTGCCGTTTCTCGAGGAATGTAAATATCCCGCTGGATTTTCAGCTCATCCGGTACAACTATCCCCCAGTTTCTTCCTTCCTCATAGGTCCCGACAATCGTTTTTCGCGCACGTTCTACAACTTCCGTTACTTTGCCTTCGAGATTCCTGCCACCTGTTTCGGCAAATAGTGCCACTCGTACAGTATCGCCGTTCAACGCTGTTCCCATATTCAGGTGACTGATGAACACATCCCGGGCTCTGTCTTCCTGAACAACAAAACCATAGCCTTGTGTCTTAACCTCCAGCCTGCCGGTGATCATGCGAGTCTTCCTCTTCATGCCGATACGACCGCGCTTGAATTTTGAAATCCTTCCGGCAGCGACGAGATCTTTTATCTCCTGCTTGAAATCGAGATATTCCAATTTCGGCACATTTAATAATCGCGCCAGTTCTTTCTGCTTATAGGTTCTGTAAATATCTGATTTTAACAATTCGAGTAATTTTTTATCATACTTCATTATGCTCTCCGATATACATAAGCAGGTAATATACAATAAAATTCTGCTAATAGCAAGAC
Source organism: Candidatus Zhuqueibacterota bacterium (assembly GCA_014729735.1). Lineage (GTDB taxonomy): Bacteria > Zhuqueibacterota > Zhuqueibacteria > Thermofontimicrobiales > Thiofontviventaceae > Mariaggregatimicrobium. Next base: position 7,687 of record WJJN01000007.1, on the reverse strand, counting down.
AATCATGATTGACGATTCGACTAATTTTAATAATTTTTTGAAACAATTGCTTTTATACTTGATTATTTCTTAAAATTACGATAATTTTATATACTTTTTAAAATGTAGATTATGATCAACACGGTAAATAATGATATAATACTTTAAAATTCAGGTGGACCACTTATGTCAAAAGACATCCTTCCCAATGGCAATGAGAGCATATTCATTATAGATGATGAAAAAGCACTTTTGTTGCTACTAAAAAAATTATTCACTCGTTTGGGTTATGAAGTCTTTGTCGCGGCAGACGGAGAAACCGCAGAAACAACCTTTCGCGAACACTGGAACACGATTCAACTTATTGTATTAGATCAATATTTAAACAATTATGACGGCATGCAATTGCTCAAGAAGTTTAAAAAGATAAAACCAGAAATCAAAGTCATTTTAACATCTGGTTTTACCATTGATGAAGAGTATAAAAAGCTCGAGTCCTCGATAATTGAATATTATTTACAGAAACCATACAACGTGGAGCAATTGGCAAAAACAGTCAGAAAAGTTCTTGACACATGATCTACGCTCAAATAAGGAACATTTTAATAAATTCAAATTATAATAAACTAACAAATAGAAAATATTCGTAATAGTCGATTCTTTTTAAGCTTCAGGTTTCTTCCGGAATAATTTAAAGAGCAATTGTAAAAAATCCTTGACAAAGAAATAAAAAATTTGTATATTTGCTCTCCCTTTGAGGAAAATCCTCGGTAGCTCAATCGGCAGAGCGGGTGGCTGTTAACCACTAGGTTGTAGGTTCGAGTCCTACCCGGGGAGCAATTTAAGTTATTTCTATATGATAAAGAAGAATGACTATTACGGGTATCACAAATTAGTGTGAATACCCTTTTTTTTTGTATAAATTAAAAAAGCACACTTATGAATTAAATAATGGGGACCCCCAAATGAAAAAAAAGATACTATTTACTAGCGTGGTTATCTTAATAGCCGTTTCACTATCGATGGGACAGATCGTGGAAACCAACAGCCTGTCCCAAGAAAGAGGATATGAAGTTATCCTTATCGATACCGTGGGACATGTCTTTGATGTGGATTCGATACTCACATCACCTGATGAAGTAAAAGTCTACGCCTACCATTCTAATTCCGGCTGGGTGCCAATGCCTTTTCAAATCGATGAATCCGATCCGTATGATACGCCGGATGCGACTTTCGAGTATGACGACAAGCTGATGTTCCTGGCACAGGATTTAGGCGATAGAGCCACCGAAGATAACTGGGTCGATGACGCCGAAGCCAGAGCGAATCTGAAACGATACGAACTCGAAGTGATCGATAGCATTGATCCGACGGAAAAGGGATGGTGTTATATCTACAAATCAAGCACATTAGAAAAATCTCCTACCAAATATATAGAGTACGACCCTGATAAAGACATTGTGAATGGCAAATATTATCAGGTTGATTACTTGAAAAAATGGTACCCCGCTAATATGAAGGTTACCATAGAAGGCGGCGGCAACAATACTGATTTTTATGAAAGAACAAAATTAAGATTTGGACTAAATTTTGGTGGCTTTCCGGCAGTGATAACAGAAAACAAGTTATTAACTCAATCCATCAAATTCTCACAAAATGCCACCATTCGATTAAGGAGACTAATATTTTTAGCAATTGATGTAGAAAGCGACACTCTAAAAGAAGAGGATCCTGTGCAGTTTACAATGACTCATTATCCATATTCATTTGTTTTTTCTAGTGATAGTATAGATACTAGAGATCTCTATGATTATGTCGCTAAAATTAAAATAATAAGAATGTCGTATGACCTCGATTCCACAGCAATTGGTATGAAGTTCTATCACGGCGATAGCAGCGGAATAAAAGACGCAGAGAGAAACATCATTGTCGATGGTCAAAACGGACTGGACAATGTTGATACGACTTTAGCAGAAAACAAACCTAATTGGACATTCATGACAAGCATGGTTGGTAGTTTTCTTACTGTAAATGACGTTCACTTTAAGAAGCGAGAAACTTCGGAATATCCATACTATCAATATCTATATTATTGGGACAATGCCATTAAAAGGGGTACCATATTACCAAATACCAGTTATGATCTTGAAACTGGAGATAGTTTATCTTATGGTGATCATGGAATGTTTTTCCAAAGTGATGCATTGCAAGGTTTCTTTAATTACAAAAGCACCAGCTTTCTGCTGCCTGCAGATCAAACTGCAGAAGCAGCTCAGCAAATCTTTTATAATGTTCATTCACCGCTTGGCAGAGCTGTTCGTTTACAAACCTATTCTACGGATGTTGCAGACGCTGGAAATGACGGGAAACCATACACTTACAAATTGTATTCGAACTATCCGAACCCGTTTAATCCAGCCACAACGATTTCTTTCGACATCGCGAAACAAGAGAACGTTGTGCTAAATATCTACAATATTCAGGGCAAACACGTGGCAACTCTCGTAGATGGCGAGCTTAATGCCGGGAATCATACTGTAAAATGGAACGGAACCGATAATTTCGGAACGAGTTTAAGTTCGGGAATTTACGTTTACACATTGAAAACAGAATCGTTTAATGCATCACGCAAAATGCTTTTCATTAAATGACATTTTTTTCTGGTTGAGCGGTTTTGGGCATCTTCTAAACGCATTGAATGCCGATACCGGCAAACCAGTCAATAAAAACTCGGAGCAGTTATTATATGAAAATCTATCATTGGTCATTTATAATTCTCATTTTCATGATGGGCGGAATCATTACCTGTGATGGAGATAAAGGACTATCCCCCACTCCCTGGATCGAAGGGAAAATCTATATTGAATCGATTCAGCGCGTGGAGGAAGGGCAGACTGGTGATATGGTCGTGGTTGTGGCGCCCGATTTCCCGCCGCAAAAATGGACCGATATCATCAAGACTCCGCCGCTGCGATTTAACCGCAATGTAAATAAAGATACTATCGAATACCGTGTACCGCTGAACTACGGGGAGTATTCGGTCGTTGCAGTGCTGTGGAAGCCCAAAGGAGAAGAATGGTCATTCGAGACGATCTCCAATATTTTGGGCGTTTATACGGCGCCCAATCTGTTTAAACCCAAGCCGGTAACCATCACTGAAAAGGATGAATTCATTTCCGGCGTTGATATTTACGCTGATTTCGGTTTCGTGCGTTACGGCGCTTTTCTGGAGGGCACCATCACATACACCGGTGACTTCAATCCCGAGACCGACATGATGATTCTGGCATCGTTTCCCATGAAACCGGAAACGGTCATCGATTATCTTTTCGCGCTGGGCTGGGACCTGACGCTACCGATTCAGGAATCAGCATATAAACCGTACCGTTTCACGCTGAATGTGGCGCCTGCATATCATAAATACATAGCGCTTTTCTGGCGGCGCAAAAAAGGTGGTCCCTATGATTTCAAGAAAATTGCCGATCTGATGTTCCCGGATGATTTGCCGCAAATCGGCGCATTTGTGCCCGAAGGTACATATCTCGGGAAAGGCGAAACAATGAGTTCGTTTGTCAGCGATTCCGGCGATACGGTCAAAATCGATCTGGTTGCTGATTTCTCAAAAACCTATGATTAATAATATTCAGGAAATTCTATGAAGAAGATTGCAGTCCTTTTTCTAATATCTATAATTCTCTTTCCAAATCTGGCATTATCGCAGGGACTTCTAAGTACGATTAAAGGCAAAATCGTAGATGCCAAAACAAAAGAACCACTGCCAGGTGCGAATATTCAAATTATCGGAACCTACCTCGGTGGAAGCTCTAATATCAACGGGGAATTTTTACTAAAGAAAATACCGCTCAAAACTTGTACTTTACGAATATCAATGATCGGTTATAAAAATTATGTTTCTGAAGAATATGAGTTGGAGCTTGGTGAAACTGTAGAAATTCCGGTTATTGAAATGGAGCAAACAGTCATCGGAATGAATCCCATCGTCGTGACCGCCAGTAAACAACGCCAGGATTTGTCAGTGATCCCGCACAGTATTTCCGTACTGCCCGAAGTGGAGCTGATAGATCGCACGCCTTTACGTCTCGATAATGCATTGGAGAGCGTTGCCGGTGTTCATTTCATTGAAAATCATATCAATATTCGCGGCTCTTCCGGCTATACACGAAATGTCGGATCCCGGGTATTGCTGGTAATCGATGAAGTGCCGATGATGAACAGCGACAACAACGAGATCAACTGGAATATTCTGCCGATTCTCGATGTGGAGCAGATCGAAGTTATCAAAGGTGCGGGCTCTGCCTTGTATGGCTCCAACGCGCTCGGTGGCGTTGTAAATGTCATCACCAAATCGCCTTCCGACGTAACACGATTTAAAATTCGCACTGTCAATGGGATTTACACCACCCCGGTTTACGATCAATGGGAATGGACCGACCGCACGCTGAATTACACAAAAAATGATATCAGCTTCAGTAAAAAGTTCGGCGAGCTGGGAATGAATATGGCGTTCGGATATCACCGTTCTACGGGTTATCGTACGGACGGAGAGTTCCTGCGCCTTAATGCAAGCTCAAAATTTACATATCAATTTCCGGATGCATCGAAGTTAACTTTTTACGGTGGTTTCAGCCATGAAAATCGAGACGAGTTCATCGAATGGCAGGATCAGCACAATGTGCTGTATTCATCTCCGTTCTACAGCGATGCCCAGGTACGTCTGGATGCAATCGATACCTATTTGATGTACCAAAAACCGATCACTGCGAAAGCCGGAATAAAAATCCGGGCATCCTATCTGTCATCTTTATCCGGCGATCAATACGAGCGGACAAAGGATTATTTCCCGGCAATAGGCTTCGGTTCTGAAATCAAAATGGACTGGCTACCGCACCCGGCTCACAACATTACTTTTGGAACAGAATATAAAATCGACGGCGGACACACGAAATTCATTGGCGAGCACAAGGGGTATTCCGTTGCGCCCTATCTGCAGGACCAATGGCAGGTTTTCCGGCAATTGACAATGACGCTCGGTTTGCGATATGATGACTACCGTGTGGATAATTCGGATTACCAGGAAAGTCATCTGAATCCGAAACTGGGCATTAATTATACGCCTTTTGCCGGCACGATCTTGAGATTTTCCGGCGGCAGCGGATTCCGGGCAGCATCTATTTTCGAAAGGTATTTGAGTTTCAAATATAAACTTTTTACCGCAATGCCCAATGAAGATTTGAAAGCTGAAAGATCCTGGTCGTTCGATTTCGGGATTCGCCAGCAGATCACGAATAACTGGTGGGTTGATGCCGCCGTATTTCATAACGATTATTATAATTATATCGAGCCTGTAGAGGAAATTCTGGATGATTTCACTCTGCAGGTACAATTCCAAAATGTCGTGCGCGCCCGAATCAAAGGAGTTGAGTTTTCCACAAAAGGAAGCTGGCTCGGCGATCATTTGGGTTTGCAGGCGAACTTCACCTATATGGATGCCCGTGATCTCAATACCGGGACAAAGCTCAGCTATCGTCCGGAGATGCTCGCATTTTTCGTGCCTTCGATCAAGATCGCGCCGTTCGAATTTCAGGCAGAATATCGCTACGCCAGCCGCATCGATAAAGTCATGCTCTATTCCTACGACCAGAGAGTACCGCAGAAAGTCTGGACGTTCAGAGCATTTCTGCGGTTGAAAAATTTCACAGCGATTGCCGCAGTGAACAATGCATTCAACTACTCATATACTCAACTCGAACGGAACTTAGGTGAAATCCGTAATGTATCGATCACATTTATGTATGATTTATAATTTCCAGAAAATACCAACGGAAAGAGCTATATCATCCAAACCGTTTTGCGGGTGGTAGGCTCTTTCCCAATATCCGTATTTGATTTGATTTTCGATTTCCCGGTTGAAAATAACCTGCTCCACCACATCCTGCTTCACTTTAACAAAACTCAAACCGACCTTTGACAACTCGAGCGTTGCACCAATCTCTGAAGTGATATTAATATCCATTCCGAACAGAAAAAATTGGGCGGCGCCTGAAAGTGACAATTCGGGATTCGAGTAAAGCTCCTCCCAGATCAGTTCACTCGTCTCGCCATCTAGTTTTCGTAATGCACCTTCGGATCGAAAATTATAGGCATAATATCCCACTCCCAGACCGAGTTTAAGAAAGATGTTTTGACTTTGAGAAATCGAGTTGCGGAATACAATCGCGAGCTCCACCGGAAAGCCGGACATCTTGAAAGTCGATTTATTTCGATATATTGCCTCGTCCGTATCGATTATTTCATAATTCACCGCGCTTTTATCATCGACTTGACTATAACCATATCCGGATGAAAAACGCAACCCAACTTTAGGATGAAAGTAATAATTAAATTCCGCCTGAAGCGTTGCAGGAACTAATTGATCTGATGTGGCGATTACTTCATTTTCGAAATTCGTCAAATTGAGCTGCATATCCTGGAAAAAGCCGGTGCCGAATTTCACAGCCATCGATGTAAAGGGTACATAATCAGTGCGACTCGTTTGCGCCTGGCTCCAGTTCGTTGTTGCAATCAGCATTGATAAAAAGAATATTAACTTTTTCATCATAACCTCGTTAATTCGTTTTCCTTATCTGAGTAACATCAATTTAATTGTCTGTTCAAAATTAGCAGTAGTCATACGGCAAATATAAATACCACTGGACAGCGGGCTCCCATTTTTATCAACTCCGTTCCAGTCCAGAGAATAGCGACCGGGAACCTGTTTTTCATCGATCAAAGAAGCCACGATCTGTCCGAGAATATTGTAAATGTTCAAGACAACATAAGTTGCCTGATGAATTTCATATTCGATTTTCGTAGATTGATTGAATGGATTCGGATAATTATCAATAAGTGAAAAATTATCAGGCGTATCTTTTTGAAAAAAATGGTCGACACCTGTTTGACCATGGACAATCAAGCGGGTGTTTTTTTCAACGAGCGGAGCAGACGGGTCATTGCTTTCGATCAGTAATTTGCCGTCATAAACACCGGGTTCCAACCCGCGGGCATTGATATACACCTGCACAACCTGACTATCATCCGCGGCGATTGAAAATACCGATGGTCCGATTCCTCGTACCCAATTCCGGTCGGAATGGATGTTCGATACATCTAATCCGAGCGTGCCCACGTTGTAAATCGTAAACTTGTTCACCCCTTCCAGCGGATCGGCTTGATAGTCGACAATTGCGCACTGCAAATAATCGTAATACTCCTCACTCCAGGATATTCCATCAGTGCTTGTGAAATTTGCGCCGGGTGCAGCACTTTCATCCACGAGCGAGGTGGGATAACCAGTGCCATGCTCCCTGTGACCAATCCAGAAATGACCGGACACGGTTATTGGTTTATCTGAGAAGTCAATCCCCTGCCAGTTCATTTCGCCCTGCCGCAGACTAACCTCCAGACTGTCCCGGAACAACATTTTACCTGGTAGATTGCCATTGTCTTTCCAAATGAAAAACTCACACGTTTTCGATCGTTCAGTCTGATCCGAATTAATAAATGCAGTCAATATTTTTTTTACGACAGCAGTGCGAGGTGCAAAAAGCCTGGTTGATTCATAGGCAGTCCGGTATTTTTCATAAAACGGGAAGAATGGAGGTATATATTCATTGGACAATGTATCTACGTCCGATTCGAAATAGTTTGT
>WJJN01000612.1 GCA_014729735.1 Candidatus Zhuqueibacterota bacterium | reverse complement strand
TCCGAACTATTCACGGGAATAAGCAATAGATCGATCACTCGTTCGATTATCCTCGGCAGCATCGTTTTTATAATCTGGATTCTGCCGGAAGGATTGTACCCATATCTCGGTTATTCCGAATTCGATCCAACAGAAGTCAGTCACCTCCCACTTAGATATCTGGTGATCATTTTCCGTGTTCTGGGAGCTGCCCTGGTCGTCCCGATTTTCGAGGAACTTTTCTGGCGCTCCTTTTTAGCGCGCTGGATTATTCAAACGGATTTTAAGAAGGTACAGATTGGCTATTTCACGCCTTTATCATTTGTAATAATATCTCTTTTTTTCGGAATCGAGCATCATCGCTGGCTGGTTGGGATAGCTGCCGGCATTTTATATAATTGGTTGCTTTACAAGGAAAAAAAGCTTTTGCCGTGTATTATTGCGCATTTGGTGACAAATCTTTTATTAGCAAGTTATGTGTTGATTACTTCTCAATGGAGCTATTGGTAAATGAGTGTAATTTCATTTTGTAATTTGAAATAAAAAGTTGTAAAGATTTTAAACATTATAACTCTTTTATTCTCATAAAATTAAAAATTTGAACGGATAATTGTGAGCGGATCAGACAGGAAATTCAGGAAGAATAGTTTCCATTAAAATATCAATCGATTTATAATTATTTAAGTTACTGTTATTATGATAGATGTAAAAATATTCCAATAGCAGGGTTTCTGGTATGGATTTTGAATAATATGATGAAAAAATAACTCATAGGGAATAAATAATGGTTAACCTGTAATTTTAAGGGGGCAGATCAAATGAAACGATTGATTGTAGTTTTTGCAGTTTTGATGGTACTGAGCCTGGTTTACTCGACAGTGTTTGCAAGTACCGTAACAATTAGCTATCATGGTGCACTGAATGGAACATGGAAAAAAGTAAAGATCGCAGGTAGCAACAAAAACTGGTATACCGGTCTTTACAAATTCAGAGTTGACGGTGTATCCTGGAACTCCTATTGTATCGATCCGTTCACTGAGATACCGAACCACTCCTGGCAAGCCAGAGTGAATGGTCCGTCTCAAGTTTTGAGTGGTCAGGGTAAACTTTTCAGCTATCCGGGCGGAGTGAGCAGTGGAATAACCATTCAAAAATACCGCATGATTAACTATCTGTACAATGCGTATGGTGCGTCCACAAGCTCAGGAACACGCTCCAATTTAAGCCTTGCTTTCTGGGAAATTGCATATGATTTTAACGGCAATCTTAGCTCGTTAAACCTCGCAACAAACCAGGGCAATTTTTCTGTACGCGAAGGATTTGGAAACGCGCAGAGCTGGTTATCAGAAGCGTATAACTACAGAAACAGCTATTCACTGCCAACGCTTTATACGCCGAATCCGTTGGCTTCAAGCCAGGAAATTTTGGGACAACCGGCGCCTGTCCCGGAACCAGGAACAATTCTTCTCTTGGGTAGCGGTTTGCTGGGGCTCGCTGTATATGCGCGATTCAGGCGAAAAAACTAAACTTCACAAACATTTCCAAAACAAAAAAAGGTAGAAGCAATTCTACCTTTTTTTGTTTTAAATATACACTACCAATTTTTGAGTTAAAACGGAAGCACCGATTTGATATGAGGAAAGAAATCGGAAATGAAATCGGAAATAACTACATCTGCGTTTTTAGAATTTCTGATATTCAAGCGAATAAACGCAGCATCTGTTGGTTTTCTCAGAAGCGAATTAAAGGCAAGATCAAACTTAAGCCGATATTCTTTTGTGATTATCCCATTTCTTGTCCAAAACCAGTATACCATTATCTCTTTTGCTGCATTTTGTTGAATGACCAATCTGTTGGCGTTAAAATGAACAGCATCAGAAAATTTTATTAAGCTGTTCTGTCGAATGTTCCAACCACTTCCAGGAAGACAGTGCCGGGGAGAATGAATTTGCTCCCCATATTTCTGATCCCGAAAATAAGCAAGAAAAATCCACACATATTCACCACGTGAATTAACATATTTCCGCATGATTTGAGCATCTGATTTGAGTACATTTTGTACCTGCATCGAGAGTGTAGATTGGTGGATCAATTTCCAATTATTTAGCTGTTCAGGAAATTTTTCGAGATCAACAACTTCGGTACTGGCAACACGGGAATACTTAATAATATTAACATAAACGCCCGTTGCAATTATCAATATCACTGAGATCACAAATTCTTTATTTTTAAAGTTCTTCATTTGTTTTTCCAATTTGAATGCGCTTCAAAATAATTGCGCACAATGAGACTAATATGAGTCCGATCAGAAATATTACGAGACCGGAGATGTCATGAAATATTCCTTTTGCCAAATTGGGACTGAACGCAATTGCAACAATTGCGGACATGATGATTCGTCCCGTGTTCGCCAATATGGCAATCGGTGGTGTTAAAATAATTAACAATATACCGGACAAAAATCGTTGCAAATAGACGTAAGCAATGGCTGCTGAAAGAGCGGATAGTGTCATCAACGACCGAAGTCCGCTGCATGCTTCTACAACTTCGAGGGAATAATTTTGAAGATGGATGATATTACCTTGCAAAATGAGAGGAATGCCAACACTTTTTAAGATAGTGGCGGCGATTTGTGTGGATAATAATTGTAATGGGAACGTAATTTTGTAGTAAATAATATATGGCAGCGGAACCATGAAAAACAAAAACGTCATCGGGAACCAAATGTTTTTAAAAAATCGAGTCCCCAGTATAAAGATAACAATTCCGGTGAGCACAACAATCAATGATAACCGGACTGAAAAATATTCGGAAGCTGCAGTCCCGAAAATATAGAGCATCAATCCGCTGCACAGTATTATCAGTCCGTTATAATTCGACGATAGCGAAATTCCGCTCAAAGCTTTCCGCCGGTCGTAAATTAAATAGCCGGAAAGAACGGGAATGAGGAATCCATGGGAATAATTTGCGTCGGTGTACCAGGTTTCGAATAATCCCAGGACAATGGGAATATAGATAATAATTGCAACTCCGAGCAGAATTCCAAGTTGAATATATTTATTTTTGTTTGTATTAGACAATAAAACGGCTCCTGAACTATTTGAAAGTGATCGATTTAATAGGATTTCAGAAACAGGTTATTCCAATTTAATAATTTTTCTGAATTGAATGAAGCTATCGGTCAGAAATTTGCAAAAATACATTCCGGATGAAGCAGGATTCCCGGTATCATCATTTCCATCCCAGTGAATTTTATGCACGCCTTTCGGACGCTCGCCTTGAGCTAAACTTTTGATGACCTGTCCTGCAATATTATAAATCTGTAATTTGATCCTGCCGCTTTTAATGAGCTCATATTCGATCGTCGTTCCTGCATTAAACGGATTCGGATAATTTTGATTCAACCGATTTTGCGTGATGATCACAGGATAATGCTCCTCCACATCGGAATCGGTACCTGTCATAAATGAATAGGTTGCTGTCGCCATTGTATTCGGTGGCGAAGCCAGATCGCGGACATCCACGCTTACGATGATTTCGGAGTCCGTGGGTAATGGCTGAGAGGGCGTATATTTGATCAGAAAATTGTGAACTGTGCCGGACACCGATACATTGGTATATAAATCCGGCTGTGCTCCGTTGTAAATAGTTTCGTTATTTATTTTTATTATGATAGACGAGATGTCGATACCGGAGGCATCATCATTGATGTTTATGAAAATGTCAGAATTCACATCGACAGCCATCGCATCCGGTTCCGGTGACAGGTTATCGAAATTCAGATACGGCGGATAAAAATCCGGTGGTTCATTGCCGAGATAGCCCCAGATGTAATTGGTAAGAGTTTGATTATCGGCGCAGAAGCCTCT
>WJJN01000611.1 GCA_014729735.1 Candidatus Zhuqueibacterota bacterium | reverse complement strand
TCATGAGGCTGTTTCGATTAAGTGCACGTTTGGTACATTCCTGGAACACCAATTAACGCCCGATCACGAATCTTAACATCTGTTTATTAAAAACTTCCCTTCCAAAGAAGCTTTTTGATTAGTACTAATTAGTATGTTTTAACCATTATTTGTTCGTTTTTTTCATGTTTTTATATACACGTGGAAAGTAAATGTACTAAATGTGCACTGTCATTTAATATTTTAGAATCAATTTTCAAAAATTATTACTATTCTAATTTAATAATTAATTAAATAACAGTAAGTTAAATTAGATGGACCGCGAAGTGGCATATTTGTTGCATTAAAAATTAGCGTTAACCATTTAAAAATAAAAGGCATTAAATAAAAAACAAATTAAGGAAGACCGAAAATGAGGAGGTGAAGATATACGGTCAGTACCTATTTGTCAATAGTATAAATTGGATAGAGATTAAAAATAAATAAAGAGGAAAACTATGTATCAAGTTATATATCATGAAGATAACAAAATAGAATTTTCAATTCGGGAAGAATTAACAACAGAGGAATTCCAGCAAATCATTCACCAGTTGGAATCTTTATGCACGATGCATTCTGAGATAAACGTACTTTTTGATGCAGCAGGATTAGAAAAATATGCGTCGAACGTTATCTGGGAGGAATACGATTTTTACAAAAAATACAAGACTCATTTAAAGAGGCTTGCATTAGTGTCGGATAGAACGTTTGAATCATTCATATTGAAGCAATTGAATAAATTTTCAGATACTGAATTTAAGGCATTTGGTCTCGATCAAATAGAAGAAGCCAGAAAATGGATTTTTCCCTCAAAACTTCCTTCATAATAAGGTAACTCTTATAAACAGAAATTAAACTAACAATATAATAAAAGGAGTAAAAAAGATGAAAATATTTAAACTAAGTCTTGTTTTGCTGATGGCATTGGCTCTTTTTCTGGTTAGCTGTGATGAAGCGGAAAATCATAGTGAAATGTCTGAATCACCTGAAAGTCCGGTTGTCGCGACTGCTGATACAGCGAAAAAACAGAAAACTGCTATAACCGCACTGGATACAACGGAACTCGAAAAGAGCAAGGATGAAATTCAAAGCAGCTTGAAGGGATTACTATCGCTCGTCGAAAAAAAAGAGCAAATGCTTGCCAAAAAAGAAAAACAATTATCCATGATTGAAGAGGACCTTAAGAAACGGGTGAAAGAACTGGAAGAACAGGAATCTCGCGTTGAAGGTCAACAACGATTTGCGTGGCTGTTTCTTATCATTGCCATTCTTGTCTTTCTCGTGGCATTTTATTTAACGCTACGCAGGAGAGACGGAATTTCAAAAAAGGAAGGGTCGATCGAAGAAAACCGCGAGAATTTCAGTGATCGCATGGAACAACAAATGAATTCCATGGAAGCAAAGCTTGCTGAATTGACTGAAAAAGCAGGACAAGCGACGGAAGATGTCAAGGAAGGATATCAGAATACCATTGAGGAGCTCCGCAATCGTGTGCAAGAAGGCAAGAAAAGATTGCAGGAACTCAGGGAAGCCAATGCTGAAGCCTGGCAAAATTTAAAAGGCGGTGTGGAAAAATCCTGGAACGAATTAAAAGACGCAATTGAACGTGCCGCGAAGAAAATAAAATAAATATTTAGATGCATTCGTAACAATTATTTTATATATTATGATGATGTATTCTTGCCGATTAATTGGATGGTGATATAGCTTATAACAACGGAGAGTATTACTGAGGAAAAGTTTCTATGGTTATTAATGCATCGAACTGGTATAAGGATGCTATTATCTACGAACTTCACGTGAAATCATTTTGTGACTCTGACGGTGACGGAATCGGAGATTTCCGGGGACTGTTGATGAAATTGGATTATCTCGAAAGTCTTGGCATAACGGCATTATGGCTGCTTCCGTTTTATCCGTCGCCGTTGCGTGATGATGGATATGATATTTCTGACTACAGGAATATCCACCCGGACTATGGCAATCTGCGCGATTTCAAAAGGTTTCTGAAAGCTGCCCACGAGCGGGGAATCCGAGTCATTACCGAATTGGTCGTAAATCATACTTCCGATCAACACCCCTGGTTTCAGCGGGCACGGCAGGCGAAGCCCGGTTCTGTTTTCAGGGATTATTATGTATGGAGCGACACACCGGATAAATACCAGGAAGCACGCATTATCTTCAAAGATTTCGAAGCATCGAACTGGACATGGGATCCGCAGGCAAAAGCCTATTACTGGCACCGTTTCTATTCGCATCAGCCTGACCTGAATTTTGATAATCCACGAGTGCAAAAAGAGATTATTCGCATTATGGATTACTGGTTCGATATGGGAGTGGATGGCATGCGATTGGATGCGATTCCTTATCTTTACGAGCAGGACGGAACGAATTGTGAGAATTTGCCGGAAACACATGCGTTTCTGAAAAAACTGCGCGCGCATGTGGATAGAAAACATGAAAATAAAATTTTCATCGCTGAAGCCAATCAATGGCCCGAAGATGCCACTGCCTATTTCGGGGAGGGCGAAGGCGATGAATGCCACATGGCATTCCATTTTCCAGTAATGCCGCGGTTGTTCATGTCGGTGCAAATGGAAGACCGTTTCCCGATTATGGATATTCTCGAGCAGACACCGGAAATCCCGGAAAAAGCGCAATGGGCTATGTTTCTGCGAAATCACGATGAGCTTACACTGGAAATGGTGACCGATGAGGAACGTGACTACATGTACCGTGTTTTTGCCGAAGATGCCAAAGCGCGGATAAATCTCGGTATTCGCCGCAGGCTGGCACCACTACTCAATAACAATCGCCGCAAAATCGAGCTTATGAATATTATGTTGCTGTCATTGCCCGGTACTCCGGTTATCTATTATGGTGATGAAATCGGAATGGGGGATAACTACTACCTCGGTGATCGCGATGGAGTTCGAACGCCGATGCAATGGAGCTCGGACCGAAATGCGGGATTTTCGAGAGCCAATCCGCAGAAACTTTTTCTACCGGTGATAATAGATCCGGAATACCATTTTGAATCACTTAATGTCGAAAATCAGGAACGTAATCCATCCTCCACACTTTGGTGGATGAAGCGAGTCATCGAAATGCGGAAGCGATTTAAATCGTTTAGCCGCGGCAGCCTGACCTTCTATTTTCCGGACAATCCGAAAGTGCTCGTTTTTACACGCCAGTATAAAGATGAAATCATTTTGGTTGTGATTAATCTGTCCCGTTTCACACAAGTTGTGGAATTGCATTTACCTGAATTTGAAAACTATTATCCGGAAGAAATATTCAGTCAAAACCGGTTTCCGCAAATTCCGGATCAACCTTATTTGCTGACGCTGGGTCCCCACGGTCATTATTGGCTGAATCTTATAAAAGAAAGTGAACCGGATACAGCGGATGCATTTTCGAATGAAGCTGAAATCAAGGTAAGGCGAAAATGGACGGAAATTTTTGGTAAAGATACCAAAGTTATTCTTGAAAAGGAAAAATTGCCTCAATTTTTGGAAAGTCGTCCCTGGTTCAGATACAAAGCTAAAAACATCCGTAACATTTTGATCCGGAAGAGCGTTCCGTTTACGAGAAACAATCACCAAAATTATGTCATTGTTATCGCTGATGTCACTTTTTCAGGAGCACAGAAAGAAACATTCCTTTTGCCGCTGGCTTTTGTAAATGGAGATGAAATTGATTCAACCGCTGTCCAGCATTCGCTCTCGAAGGTATTTGTGAATAACAAAAGAGGCATTGTTATCGATGCGCTGTACGATGATGCTTTTGGTCAGATGTTGGTAAAATTTTTAACGCAAAGAAAGCGCCAGAACGATGATTCATCTGATCTTACTACAACGAAAAGCCGATTTTTCAAGCGAGTCATGAAAGATGTGGAAAAATCATTTTCCATAAAGGACGTGGAATCTTGGAGGAATCAATCGGTATTGATTTTTGAAAATGATTTCCGACTTAAGTTTTTCCATCGTATGGAAGACGGTAAGAATCCGGAACCTGAGATATTGAAATTTTTGAGTGACTATGCACGGTTCGAGAATATTCCGACTTATGTTGCTGAAATGCAGCTTAAACGAGGGCGTTCCGAAACCTTCGAATGTGCCGTGCTTCAAAAGAACGTCCATTGCGAGGGGGATGCCTGGTCGATGGTGCAGGATGGGATAGGTCAATATTTTGACAGAGTATTATCGAAAAATATTGATATCAATGAAACAGGAGTTAAACGGTATCGCCTCGTCAATGGTGAAACCGATGATATCCCCGATGCAATGTACGAATTACTGGGCAGTTTCCAGAAAGAGCAGCTTTATCTTCTTGGAAAAAGAACGGCGGAACTTCATTTGGCATTGGCTTCTTCACAAACGGATCAGGCTTTCCGACCGGAGCCGTTTTCCAAGTTGTATCAAAGAGCGCTTTATCAAACATTGCGCACTACGGCGACGAGAGGTTTCACCGTTTTACAAAAAAATATATACCGGCTGGAAGGTTCTGTGCAGGAAGAGGCACATAAGCTGCTTTTGAAAAAACAAGATATTATTCAGCAATTCAAAGAAATTTTGAACCGAAAAATAATCGCAATGAAAATTCGTGTGAATGGTGATTTACATCTCAAGCGCGTCCTTTATACAGGGAAAGATTTTGTGATTTCCGATTTTGTCGGCGAGCCCGACAAAACTGCCAGTCAGAAACGTTTAAAATATCCTTCGATCCGGGATGTTGCCTGTATGATGCGCTCATTCCATTATGCGGCATATAATGCACTTTTTCAATATGCTGCTGTTCGACCAAAGGATTCGCAAATTCTCGAACAGTGGATTTATCCCTGGCACTTTTATATGAGCAATATGTACCTCCGGGGATATCTGGAGAGTGTTTCCGACACACAGATCGTGCCGCAAGACAGGTCGCAGCTTAATACTTTGCTTCAGGTAATTTCTCTCGAAAAGACAATCAATGAACTTGTTTACGAACTTGATAGCAGACCGGAATGGGTTATCATTCCAATAAAGGGTATTCTACATATACTTGAGGATTATCAACTATGAGAATTGGTGCACATTATAATGACAACAAAACATGCGAATTCACGGTCTGGGCTCCTTTACCGGAGAAAGTCGAATTAAAATTAAAAAAAACCACAGAGCGCACTATACGGATGTCGCGAGATCGGCGCGGCTATTGGCATGCCACTGTAAAGGACATATCGGTGCATACGAATTATACATATCTTCTAAATGGCGAAACTGAACGCCCCGATCCGGCATCTTTCTGGCAACCGCATGGAGTGCATCAGGCTTCACAGGTTGTGAATCACAAGAAATTTCGCTGGACTGATAAAGAATGGTCTGGCATCAGTCTTAAAGAAATGATAATTTATGAACTACATGTAGGAACCTTCACAGAAAAGGGAACTTTCAAGGAAATAATACCACGACTTAAAAGATTACTTGAACTTGGAGTCAACACGATTGAAATTATGCCGGTGGCACAATTCCCGGGTGAACGCAATTGGGGGTATGATGGCGTTTATCCCTTTGCCGTTCAGAATTCCTACGGCGATCCGGATAGTCTGAAAAAACTGGTGAATGAGTGTCATAAACTGGGATTAGCCGTGGTGCTGGATGTTGTTTATAATCACCTTGGTCCGGAAGGGAATTACCTGCGGGATTTCGGTCCATATTTTACGGATAAATATAAAACACCGTGGGGCGAAGCGGTCAACTTCGACGATGAATTCAGCGATGAAGTACGGAATTATTTTATTGAAAATGCGCTCTATTGGTTCGATAATTATCATATCGATGCGTTACGGCTGGATGCGATACATGCGATATTCGATATGAGCGCCAAAAAATTCCTGCAGGAACTTGCAGAGCGGGTACAGCAATTTTCGCATGATAATCTGCGGAAGCACTATCTGATTGCGGAGAGCGATCTGAACAACTCGACCGTGATTAGCCCGCGGGAAATGGGTGGCTACGGACTCGATGCCCAATGGGCAGACGATTTTCATCATTCGGTCCATACGCTGCTTACAGGCGAAGAAGCAGGATATTATCAGGACTTCGGAGAAACCGGTCATCTTATAAAAGCACTTGAAAACGCAGTGGTTTATACAGGACAATATTCAGAATATCGAAAACGCAGCCATGGAAATTCTTATCGTGATCAACATGCTTCTCAATTCGTTGTGGCAATCCAAAATCATGATCAGGTCGGTAACCGGATGATGGGAGAACGACTTTCCCATCTTATCTCGTTTGAAGGCTTAAAGTTAGCCGCCGGTGTTTTACTGTTATCCCCGTATATCCCGTTGATCTTTATGGGAGAAGAATACGGAGAGAGCTCTCCCTTTTTATACTTTGTGAGTCACGGTGATCCGAATCTTATCAAAGCTGTTCGCGAAGGGCGAAAATCCGAATTTAAGTCCTTCCGCTGGAAAGGC
>WJJN01000610.1 GCA_014729735.1 Candidatus Zhuqueibacterota bacterium | reverse complement strand
AGCTATTGGCAAAACAGTGGAAATTGTAACTGTCAAGCCAGAGTCTGAATACACCGAAGTTCAAAAACAAAAAGTGCAGCTCTACCAGGAATACAAGGAATTATCAGAGCAAAAATATTCCCTCGATCCGCAGCAGGAGGATCGGCTGGATGAGCTCTCAAAAAAAATCAAGCGCAGGGAAATCAAGCCGTTTTATTCCTATTTTACGATGTGGTATTCGGTGCCCATCATCGCGCTGATTGTGATGATTTACGGCGTGTTGGGCGGATTATTCGCCGCGGCATGGACCGATACACTACAGGGGATTTTAATCATTGTGCTTTCGGTGCTATTATTACCTACGGGTTTATATAAAATCGGCTGGTTTTCCGGTCTGCATGAGAAAACACCGGATTTCATGTTCAATATCGTCGGCTCTGCGGCGACCAGTGAGTACACGTGGTATTATATCATTGCGCTGATCTTGATGAATCTTGTCGGCGTGGCTGCGCAGCCGCATATTTTTGCCACTGGTGGCGGCGGTGCAAAGGACGAGCTGTCTGCCCGCATTGGACTGGTTTTTGGAAATTTCCTGAAACGATTCGTGACGATTATGTGGGGACTCACCGGCGTGCTGGCATTCGCGCTTTTTGGCAAAGTGGTGGCTGACCCGGATATGATCTGGGGATATGCAACGAGCCAATTACTGGGTCCCGGTTTTGTCGGACTGATGATCGCCTGTCTGCTGGCAGCCGCGATGTCCAGCGCAGATGCATTCATGATTTCCGGCTCCGCACTGTTCACCCGGAATTTATATCAGCCTAAATTCCCGGATAAACCGGAATCGCATTATGTTTTTGTTGGACGTGTGGTCTCCGTTGTGATGATCGTCGGTGCTATCGCGCTTAGTTTGTATTTTAAAAATGTGCTCAGTTTGATCAAATATATCTGGCAGTTGCCGATTATTTTCGGCGCAGTGTTCTGGCTTAGTATTTTGTGGCGCCGGGTAACGAAAGCCGCGGCGCTCACTGCTGCAATCTATTCCGGGATCATGATAATCGTACTGCCAAATCTGTTGCCGCAGTTCGATGCGATCTCCAGGAATGAACAATTGCTGAAGTATACCAATGAGCGAATCATTATAGTAAATGCCGGTGCCACTGCGCAGGATGTGCAGTCAGGGCTTGCAGATGAAGTCGGTGACGTAATTCGGAAAGAACATACCGTCCCGCCGGTACCGGTATTATTTGATGATATTGTCAGAGAGAAAACCGATCAGGACGTGCAGTTGAAAGGTGCCGGGAAAATATCGCCCAATCTATTAATTCTTCATCTTTTCGGTATAGATTTGCGCGGGTTTTCCAAATCAGGATTGATGACTATTTCCTATATCATGGATATTGTAGCGCCGTTCATTTTAATGTTTCTGGTAAGCTGGTTCACTACGCCGGTGAGTGCAGGAATTTTAAATCGTTTCTATGCTCGCTTTCACACGCCGGTTCATACGGATTTGGAACAGGATAAAAAGGAAATTGAACGTTCCACAAAGGACACAAGTCGATTCGATGACCGAAAATTATTTCCCAACAGTAATTGGGAATTGATGAAACCAACGCCGGTTGTATTCTGGGGATTCTGGGCATGCGCCGGAATTGCCGTCCTGGTTCTGGCATTTGCGTTTTTGATCTCAAATATTCGGGTACCGTGAAATTAAATTTGAAGCTTGGATTTAAAACGATGCGACTCAAAAAATTGTTATACAATTTCTTGCTTTCACTGTGTTGCCTGCTGGTATTTTTTGCCGGTTGCACATACAATGAAAGCAGCCGAGACCAATTGTTCGACGTTCTGAAGATTGATCCGGACAGTGACCGCATGCCGCTGGGCGGCATTTCCGAATGGATGACCTGGTACGTCGCGTACGACATCGAGCCGCCGGCAGATTCTAAAAAATTAATCGAACAGACCATTGATATTCATGACGAGCGAGGTATTGATTTTATCATCTGGAATTGCGGCAGATCGACTGTGGCGTATCAGTCAGATATTGCGCATACAACCCGCTATTGTGAGCTGGGAACCATGATTGGCGATAAAGACTGGTCTTTTGTGGCGCGGGTATTAGATAACTGCTGTCCCCTGAAACATGCGGTAAGTTATTGCCAGGAAAAGGGAATGCCAATTTTGGGGCGACTAACAATGAATCGCCATTATGGGAAAAAGATCCACTCCGGGCTGACCAGCCGGTTTGCAATGGAGCATCCCGAATATTGGGAAGTTGCCAAAAATGGTGTGCCGATGAAGGATAAGCTTTGTTACGCCATCGAGGAAGTCCGCCAGGAGAGGCTGGATATTATGCTGGAAATACAAAGCAAGGGAGTGGATGCGCTGGTACTGGATTATTGCCGGCAAATGCCCATTCTGGCATATCACGATTCACTGGTGATTCCGTACATAAACAACATCGGTCTCGATCCAAGAGAGATCGAATCGACGAATAAGGAAGATTATCGCGACTGGTTTCAGTATCGTGCAGATGT
>WJJN01000609.1 GCA_014729735.1 Candidatus Zhuqueibacterota bacterium | reverse complement strand
TCGCCTTATCAGTCGCGTTCAATGCCGGCGATTTTAAAACCGGTGCGGTGATCGAGATAGATTAAATGAACTTTGATAGATTTTTCCCAGCCCGGCTTGTTGTCGCGTGTTGTCAATATTCGCACATAGAATAAACGATCTTTCGGATTTTCTTTATTACTGCATATTTTCTCAGCTCGTTCGATCGCTTTTTGACTGATCAGGATTTCGCTGTTTTTTAATGATGTACGATCTGCGATCGAAGAATCGAATCCGAATGAATTATTATATTTATACTCCGCATCGTACGAAGTGTTTTCAGGTTTTTCAAATTTTTCGTAAATTGCCAGATCTGTGAATGAAAGTATCTGTCCCTGTTCGTTTAGCGTTGATATTTTAAACCAGTCCAGCGGACTTACCCGTTGATACCAGTATTTACCGATTATGTCTCTGCGTTTGCAGAGAGTCTCGATCATGTATTGCTCGGCATCTTCATCGGAAAATTGCGCTCGCTCAACAATGCCGGTAATGACTTCATCTGTTAAGCTCATGAGGATTTTTGCGCCCCAAAAACCGTCTCTGTCCGTAAGTCGTTGAAATGCGAGATTCGGGTAATTCGGCTTCCAGGAGCCGGGATCGAAATGATCGCAGCTAAAACAACCGATGGATTTATAGCCGGATTTCAGACACGCTTGCTGCCACGGAAAAACATATAAACCGAAACTTAACCACGCCTTCGCCATTTCAGCATAATCCAGTTGATATTGAAATCCCTCACTCGGCAAGTTTTCAGAGGTAGCACCGCTTCCAAGACAAGATCCAAAATCGATCAGATAGTGCTTGACATATCCATCTTCGGTATACATGTCCAGGGAATTGATTCGCCGAATGTCGTTATGGTTGATCAACGAGCCAAAGACATAAAGCCCCCGCAATTCACGACGATGCTCGTGCCGGAAAACGTCATTTTCATCGTCCGCACGGGTGCCAAAGTACGAGTAGGGACCAATAGGTTTCCCCGGCAAAAAACGGCTTGCCAGCGCACGAATCCTGCCATCCGGTAATTTCGGAACAAATGTGAGAATTTGCTTTACATCATCGGATTTCAAAACGCGTTCATAACCGAATTCATCAACAAGCTTCACTTCTCCTTGAATATAGAGCTGTTCTGGTTTGAAAAAAACGAGATAATTTTCAGGTGTATTATATCCGATTGCCCAGCATAATTTCGTAGAAATCACCTCAGCACCTGTTGCTAACTCCGGATTCGTGAGGGGATCGAATTTTAACAAATAGGTGTCCCCACGACCATCCTTGATGCGGAAACCGGGTGTAACACCCTGCGTTTTTACGCCTTTTACAATCCATGGTTCCGACATATCAGGTCCATCAAACTCATCGGGACCATTAACAGCCTGTTCATAAGTCAATCGATACGCCCGATTCGTGAACCAGGAAGAATTTGGTACTTCATCGAATGCATCAAGATTAATTGCCTGCTTCGGACGTCCGATAAGTCCACGTATATGGCGGGGTATATCGAATAACGAATGGACCTGTTTGAAAATAGCCCGATCAACGAAATCGTAATATTGATTGGGCGATCTCAGCTCCGGTTTCGGGATAGGCTCGCGGTCATTCAGTTCATCTAATTTTCCGGCTACGATTAATTCTTTCGACGTTCCGGTACAATTGATCATACTTAATAAAATAAATATCATAAACAGTGGGAGGTAACGCTTCATCCTAAAAATCCTTTCCAAGTGTGAGACCAATTAGTGTCGATTCATCGCTTCTTGCGACATTGAGGCGCAAAATAACACCAAGATTTTTTCTCAACCTGATGCTGAAACCATAGCTCGTCCGCACGTTATCTCTGCTCAAATCCCTTTCAATTTTATTCGAAGGAATTCCTGCATCGAAAAAGTAAACGAAATCGATTGCAAAACCGTTTGCGAAACCATTATCTAAAATCGGATAACGGTATTCAAGATTCATTAGCAACCAATCGAGTGTACTGAACCTGAGACTTTCATACCCCCGCAGCGAATTCCAGCCTCCGAAATTATTTAGAGAATAGAATGGGATATATACATTATCCTTTGTATTGGTGACAGAACCGCCGCAACGAATAGCCAGAATTCTGTCTCCTCTGTACAATGGAATAGTCTGATAGAGAAAGAGCGTATATCGATCAAACTGATTGTTGTCTTGATCCAGTTGCCAAAAATAATCAGCAGAGAAATCTACAGCCGATTCGGCACCTGGAAGTCCCTGGTATAACACTTCCGGATGGGTTATGCGAAATCCCAAACGGAAGAATTCGGCGCCATTCATGCCAGGAAGCCGGCTATAATACTCACTTGTTGATGGCTCGTCCGACCATAGTGGATCCTTAATCTGGTAATACTTTGTGAAGTCAGAGGAAATCGTTGCATTCAATTTTTTTGTAGCATAAGAAAATTCCAGTCCTCCATTAATATTCGATTGCTGGAACTGTGTTTCTTCCTCATGTTTTGAACCCGAACCAAAACCGAAAAAATTATCACGTGTGCGGTTTTGAAATTTTAACCACCCGTCAAGTCGTGTCTGATAGGCTAATTCGGATAATTCAAACCATATTTTGTGTCCCTGATAACCGTAAGTCGTTAAAGCAGAAGAAAAGGCTAATTTCAATTTCCCGGCATTTGTAAATAAACCTACTGCCGGTCCAATACCTGAGCCGACTCCCTGTGATCCGTCAGCGATGAGGATGTGATGCTTATCCAGCCAATCCTCGAGATACTCAAATTTCTCAAAAATTTTATTATGTTCGATGTATTGTAATGAGCTTTCCAATCCGCGTCCCATAATCCAAAAGGGATATTCAATAACGTTTATCGGTATGCGTAGCGCTTTCTCGAAAGCCGGTCGATTTTTTGGGTGATTGAGCAACGGATGATTTTCCTGCTGCGCGCTAATCAAATAATTCCGGCTGGAATCATGATCAGCCGTCTGCGCAGTTGCCGATTCCGGGACATAAAACAAAAGTAGCAGGCAAATACAAAAACAAAGTCTGGTAAATATTCGGTTCATTCGATTCGGGTTTCCTGAGTTTTCATTTAAGATAATATAAAAATCGATATTTAACTCCGTATTACAGAATGCTCTGAATATAACCAATTTTTTAATAAATTTCAACTTTATTTTTAATTATCAGAGAATAGAACAGTATTTCAGGATTTAATATCTCTTGACTCTTTAGATCAAAATTGTTATTTTATTAAATAATAGAAAAATATAGGAGATATGATGGATCAAAAATTCGCGGATTTGTTTGCAGAAGATAGCAGGACTAACTATCTGAATCACGCTGCTGTTGGTATGATGCCGCGCAAAACTTCGAATGCTATGAAAGCGTTAATCAATGAACTGAGCCTGAATGGTGAGCCGGAAATCGAAGAAATTTTTGATAAGCTGAATCAATTCAGGTTATCCCTGGCGAGATTACTCACCTGCGTTGCCGACGAGATTGCATTCATTCATAACACAACTGAAGGATTATCCATCGCGCTGCATTCGATTGATCTGAAGCCCGGTGAAAATATAATCGTTCAGGCGGATGCGTTTCCAGCGAGCTTGTATATCGTGCATCATTCATTTCCGGATGTACAAAAAAAATATATTCCATTAAATAACGGAGAAGATTTCTATGAGCGGCTGTCTGAGAGTGTTGACAAGAATAGTCGTGCAATTGTCATAGATCATGTCCATTTTCTCTCTGGATTTCGCATTGATCTTGTGAAAATAAGTGAAGTAGCTGCCAAACACGGCTTATATTTGATCGTTGATGGCATACAGGCAGTCGGGGCAATCAAGGTTGCGCTGGATGAATGTGATGTCGACTTCTATTGTGCCGGTGGCATGAAATGGCTACTCGGACCAATGGGAACCGGATTTCTATATGTCAATCAAAAACATTTTAATACTCTTAAGAATTTTCACGTCGGCTGGCTCAGTGCGGAACACGACGATCTTTCCACATTATATCCGGTGAAGCCTCTGAAAAGCACAGCGCCTCGCTATGAGAGGGCGAATTTTAATCTGATCGGACTTTATGGGCTCGTGGAATCACTTAACATAATCCTTGAAACCGAGCCGGTAAATATCGAAAAAATCATAATGGAAAAAACCGGACGATTCATTGAGAGGTTAAAGAAGGTTGGTTGTGAGGTGCTGACGACTCCAATCGATAAAGATCGATCGGGGATTGTGACATTTCGTTTGGAAGACTTGGATTCAACCGAAATTTATGACTATTTGGAAAGGCGCAAAATCAAATGTTCGCTGCGCGAAGGCTGGGTCCGGATCGCCTGCCATTTTTTCAATTCTGATGAGCAACTTGATCAGGTGGTGAATGCAATCGAACAAATAATAAAAAAACATTGTTAAATGGAAAATTCCCATGCGCAATAGTAGTCTTCAGGATGATCATCTGGTGGGCAAGTAAGGCACTTTGTGTTGATGCGCGGATCGATGGTTTCAGCAAAATAGCGATATTCCACAATTCCCACGGATTTGCATGGGAAGTCAGGTAAATTCTTTCGTTTTCTGGCGGTTTGAACGCGACATTTTTTCATTTTAAAAACACAGCGATCTTCGCTCACTTCTTCCACTTTCTGTTCGTTAATATAGGCATACAGTCGATAATCCAATGCAGTGATGAGTGCCGGAATGCCGCCCCCTGGTTGCATTCCGAGCCGATTCATAATGCGCTTTGCTTCGATCACTGTAAATTTTCGCCATGCCTCGCGATCCAGCTCGATTGCTGCTTCCATGCCGTATTTCTCTTCTGCAGCAAGAAACCACAAACCGTCATGTGCCAGCCAGTTTTTCGCGGAATCCACTATCAGATCGAAAAGTTCATCTTTTGTAAATTTTCTCGGATCAATCATATCAGTATATCGATGGAATTGTGACGTTCGGCGCACGCATGCCGTCGATTTTAATTAATTCCCACAGCGGATCCTGGCGCAATTTCAGAAATTTAAATCCGTAAAAATAGGGGAGAGGTGTCTTTAATTTTTCCACGGATTGACCCGCTTGAATTTTGGAATTATGTTCGGCAATCTTCTTGTTTTTTTCCTTACGCTTCTCATTTAATTCGAGACTTTCCTGCATGTATTCGAGCAGCGGCTGCTCGCGAACTTCAGGTCTGGCAGAATGCAGAAAATTGACATCTCCGTTTTTCCCCTTCGTAATTAGCCCGACATGCCCAACCCATTTGCCTTCATCATTGCCGCGGACAATATTGACAAAGTCTCCAGGCTTCAGCTCGCCGATAACTTTTTCCACATGTTGATGCGGAATATATGCCCATTCAAGAGTATCTTTCGGAAGTTGGCGACCGAGTCCCCATTTTTTAAAAAAATTCGATTTGTCATAGAATGAGTTTACTGTGACTGAGTAATCGCCACCAATTTGTTCGGTAATATCTTCGAGCAACCAGGAGTTATTTCGATTCCAGTCCAGTTCGGTATAATGATTCCTCGTTACCAGACTGATGATTCCATTTTTGTATCGAATGCGCTGCAGCATGCCGAAAAAGCTTTTCCAGTCAAACGCGAGCGCCATTGCATAAATATGCTCGCTGAAAACGACACAATCGCTTTTTTGCAGAGAAATAAGCGGCTGTGGATCAAATATTTCCACAGGATATTCTCCCATCAAATAAATTTCATACGGCTGCCCAATGCATTTTCTACCAAGATGCTGAATTCTCTGTCGAAGATCAGGTTCGATGAATTGCAAATAACCAAGATAAAGGTCGAGCTCCTTTTCGGTGAATTTGTATATAGGTTTTGCTTCTAATTTCCGAATCTGTTCATCATCGATTTTTAATAACTCGATCGTTTTGAGTTCTTCTTCAGAAAGTTGAATTTCTTTCCAGGCGGGTTGAAAAACTCCGCAACTGTTAATCAAAAATATTAGAACCAAAATTGACAAAGTATAGAATAAATGTTTCATATCTTTCCTTTTTAAAGTTATCCTTTTACGCTTCCAAGCGTTAACCCGGAAATCAACCATCTGCTTAAATAGAGAAATAGCGCCACAATAGGAATACTAACGAGGACTGCACCTGCGGAATAAAGACCCCATGAAGTTTCCATTGCCGATTGAAACATTTTTAGTCCTAATGGTAGCGTAAATAAGGTTTGATCCTGAATCAGAACTGCAGCAACAAGGTATTCGGACCATGCCGTCATGAATGAAAACAGGGCAGTGATAACTAGCGCAGGTGCTGCCAGTGGAAGCATGATTTTCCAAAACGTTCCGAACTGTGAGGAGCCATCGATACTGGCAGCTTCTTCGATGCTGAAAGGGATGGTATCGTAATATCCCTTCATTTGCCATGTGGTGAAAGGGAGCGCTGTGGCAGAATATGCAATGATCAGACTTAAGTACGAATCATAAAGCTTCAATTTAATCAGCATGATGAATAGAGGCAAAAGCAACATTGTTGCAGGGAACATCTGCGTGGCAATTAATCCGAACATTGCAGAGTTGCGTCCCACGAATTTATATCTTGAAAATGCATAGCCGGCAGTTGAAGCCAATCCCACGCCCACGAAAGTGACGATCGCCGAAACGATAATACTATTCCACATCCATAATAAAAATGGTTCATCGAATATTAGCGCATAATAATTGCTCAACGTTGCGCCATCGGGGATGATTGCCAGCGATTTGCTCAGCAGACGATCTCCAGGTCGGAGAGAAATGCTCAGTACACGAAGGATTGGATAAAACGCAAATGCCGTAAAAAAAGATAGTACAAGATATGCTCCAATCTTGCCGGTTTTTGATAAGTCTCTTGGATTTCGCATTACTCTTTTAACTTGTTTATAACTTTGACATGTTTCATAAAATAATTTTGATATTTTTCAGGTATTTCGAATTTCATCAATATACGGCTTCTGTCGCTTTCGTTCTTTTAATAAAATTCCAGCTAAAAATGATTAATATTGCAAAAATGATCATCGAAAACGCGGCAGCATAGCCCATGCGAATATAGGTAAATCCTGATTTGTAAACCCAGGAAACGAGAATATGCGTTGTATCCGAAGGTTCGCCGCCATTACTTACAAGCCAAACCACATTGAAATTATTGAACGTCCAGATAACTCCCAATGTGATCGCGGGTATCATCACTGGCTTGAGCAACGGGATCGTGATATTTTTAAGCTTGTGAAACCAGGAGGCACCATCGATTTCCGCAGCCTCGTAAAGGTCGTCGGGAATACTCTGCAAGCCCCCGAGTGCGATAATCATCATAAAGGGAAAGCCGAGCCAGATATTTGTAATCAAACAGGCGGAAAAAGCACCCCATTCGGTTGTCAGCCAGGGTAGTTGTGCACCGAACAGTTTTTCAAACAGCAGGCTAATCGCACCATAATTCGATGTGAACATGCCGCGCCAGGTTAATGCGGTAATATATTGGGGCACAGCCCAGGGCAAAATGAGCAGCGTTCGAAAAAATGTTTTCCCCTTTAAATCCTTATTTAAAATTAGCGCCAGAAATACACCGATTGTCACATGAAAGAAGATATTGAGCGCCGTCCAGAGAACCGTTTTAAAAAAGAAATACCAAAAATCCGGAACCGGAATGCCGAAAAGTTTCAGATGCATGGTATCATCCGTCAGAACCTGCCAGTAACTCCGTAATCCAACCAATTCCCAGTCGCGGAAATGAGTCAGATTCATATTTGAAAACGATATGATGACATTATAGATGAACGGGTACACTACAACCAGCGACATGACGAAAAATGCAGGCAATGTATAATAATATGCCAGTCGATTATTTTGAGTATATCCTGCTGTTCCCATTACTGTCTATTCTCTTTGATTAATTTAACAGCGAGTTCTTGCATCATGTTCGCTGCTTGTTCCGGAGTATATTTCCCCGTGAAAATCCCCTGATATGCCGGTCGCATCGCATCCCAAATCCAGCGCAATTCAGTGACTACAGGCATTGGTCGTCCTACCTCGATCTGCGTAATGGAGTTTCGGAGCAGGTCATTATTTTTCACGATCGGATCTTCCAATGCTTCCTTGCGAGAGGGGACAGTTGCCATGGCTTTTGTGAACACAAGCTCCACTTCCGTGGATGTCAAAAATTTAAGCAGTTCAACAGCGATTTCCAGCTTTTCTCCGGTTAGATTTGTATTCAGGGAATATCCCAATGGTGAAATAATCGGTGTGGGCCACAAGCCTGTTTCATCGATTTTCGGTATACGGGCAATTCCGATGTCAATCCCATTTTCGAGATACGTGTTCCAGGACCAGGGTCCATTGATGATCATCGCCGTCAGCCCGTCTTTGAACAGCGCATTTGCGGTTTCATAATCACTTTCCACAGGAATGATTTTTTCGACATTGGCAAGATCGTATATAAATTTAGCCGCCTTGACTGTTGCCGGCGTATTTAAAGTCGGTTGGTAATTTTCATCCATTATCCAGCCGCCAAAACCACCGATGAACGGAATCGCAAAAAACGGCTCGGTGTAATTCCAGGCAAGTGCGTATTCTAATTTCTCGAAATCAGGATTTTCAAGGAGGTCTTTGCCCATCTCGATTAATTTGGACATGGTTTTTGGCGGATTTTGTATGTATTTTTTATTATAAACGAGACAGAGATGATTGCCGACGCGGTCAGCAATTTGATAGAGATGATTCTTGTACCACGTATTTGCAGGTATGGGATCGGTTATGAAGCTATCGAGGAAAGCTTCTGTTAGATACGGTTCGATCGGTTTGATTACTTCAAGTTCTACAAAAGGTCCGATATTATCGCTCGCACCCCAGAATAGAGCGGGACCGCTTCCTCCAATTGCAGAGATGATGAAATTGGTTCGAGCTGTTTCCGGTGCATAGAAAAGTTCCCGAAATTTCCAACCAGGATGCCTCCCTCCAAATATACGCAACTGTTCCTTAAGTATTTCGGTTGCATCCGGACGCATCGAATGCCAAACGACGATTCGCTTCTCTTCGTTCCTGCCGCAAGCAAGAAGAATGCAGATTACGATTGTAAAAATCAGGAATTTTCTCATAAGTCAATCACGGTTCATCCATATTGACTTCTGTTGACAAATGGCGGTACCAGAAAAAGTACAGCCCTGTTGATAAGCCAATCAGGATGACGATAAGGTATCCGAAAATGTCCCATCTTTTCATGGGAATCATCATCATTGTAAGAAAAAGCACGATCTGCCAGGGAACAGCAAAAAAGGTGGCAATGATGTCTCTTCTGTTTTCTTTGTTTACTTTTTCGAGAATTCGTTCGGGAATTCGTTGCCGGATTTGCCTCCAAAAACCGAATGGACGGGTTTCCCGATAAAAATCATAGAGAACTTTTCTGTCCGTCGGTCTGGTAAAAATCGTTCCCAGGATCATCGTAATCAATGAAATGCCGGAAGCAAAACTGAAGGCGACATATTCCGGAACGTCCGGAAAAGCCAGTCGCTGATAGATCGCAGCGATCATACCGCCAACCGTTCCTATAGCAAAACCATAGCCGTTCAGGCGCCACCAATACCAACGAGCAAGCGTCGGGATAATCATACCTGCTCCGATACTCATTGTGAGCCATCCCCAAATATCGTTGATATTCTTGATAAAAATACTGAAAAATAAGCCGAGAAGCACAATTATTATGGTTGCCCACCTGCTATGTAACATTAATTGGCGTGAAGTTGCGTTTGGATTGATAAATGCCTGATAGATATCTTTCACCCAATAGGCAGCCCCGGCATTCACTGTGGAATCGAAAGTCGACATCGCTGCAGCCATCAAACCGGCAACGAGCAATCCTTTTATCCCCATCGGAACAACATTGTTTATGACAATGGGAATGACTGTCTCCGGATCCTGGATAACAGCATTATGGCTTGTGCCGTAAGAGATCCCCATTATGGCAATTGCAGCGACAAAGGGCCATCGAAAAGCGAGTAAAAATGTCCAAAAAAGAGATAACAAGCCGGATTCTCTGTCACTCCTTGCAGCAAAAAATCGTTGGATCATATAACCACTTGTACCACCAGCGCCTTCGATTGTAACTTTGAGAAGATAAAAGATAATGGCGATTCCGAATAGATTGTAGATGGAATATGCGCTCTCAGGTCCGAAATTTAGTTTCCAGGGAAGAACAACACTCGTCCACTCCTGGCGCGAAATTCCTTCGATTAGTTTAAAGCCACCATCCTTCAAGGGTACTGAGATTGAGAAAACTTCGGGTAGCGGATATTTAAAAAAGGCAAGAGCAATGATATAAATAATAAGTCCGAAAATAAGGAATCCCTGAAAAACATCAGTCCAAACGACTCCATACAGACCACTTGCTACAGTATAAATCATTGCGAGAATAATCATTATTGTCGCAGCCCAGAATTGGGGTGGCTGACCCAGAAAAGCTGGAATGCCTAAAAACTCCCCAATAAATTTACCGGAACCGACGGCAAAGTAGGTAATCATTGCAATTGTGACAATAATAATCGATATCGCCGCAATTAAACGGGCGATATTTCCTTCTTTGTTTTTTCCAAAGCGAAACGCCATCCATTCCGCCATTGTCATTACTTTTGCTCTTCGGTTCCACTTTCCCATGAATATCATAAGGAAAGCCATGATCAAAGTAACACCGCCACGTATTTCAATGAAAAAGCCGATTGCCCCAAGAGCAAATATCCAGGCTGTATTGATCATTGTGCCACTGACATCCAGATTGGATGCCATGCCCGATGCTCCCAGTACCCACCAAGGTAATTTTCTGTTTCCTAAAAAGTAAGAATCAATTCCTGCTGATGCTCTCTTTTGGAGTAAAACTCCAACAACCACCATAGCAGTTAGATACACAAATAAAATAATATAATCAATAGCTTCCACAAACCCTCCTATTGGTTCAAAGGGAATTAAGCAGCAGGTGATTGATTCAATGCGGTTCGTTTTTTAAGTGAAGAATAGGCAATTTTAACATTGATGATATTATCATCAATCGATCCCTGATCCCAATCGTTAATTGCCTCTAATGCTGCTTTCTCATCATCCATTTCGACAAAGCCATAGCCTCGAGAGATTCTTGTATGCCGATCACGAATGATTTTTACGGTCCTCACTGAACCGTACTCTGTGAACATTTCAAAAAGTTCGTCTTCCTCCATATCTTTGGGTAAATTGCCAATGTAAATATTCATTATCTCCCTCCATAAGTTAAAGATTAGATTAAGAGATCACTTACGCGCCATACATACCTCATTATTTAATTTGATATTTAATGAATTAATAAAAAGACTAATTCACGATAAAATCCATCGAATCCGTATGCTTCCATTTCAGGAAACATACATAATTATAGGAATTTTTTTTGAATTAGTCAACCTTAAAATGACAAAAATTGTGTAAATTTTATATAAATTTCAGGGAGAGAGATAAATTTTTCATCAAATACTATCCAATGATGGCAATCCTTGAGGTTTTTTTGTCCCAAACTTAATGAATAAACACTGCAGAATAATTTCAGGAGCCTGGTAGTTCAGTTCTGCGAAGATTGTAGTTGTGCGTCGAAAGGTGTTTGTATCAATCCGAATTCCGTAAAGCCTCTCTTCTCCGAATTTACAAACAACAACGCCGTGATCTGGCGTTTCACTCGCAAAGATTCCTTTTCCCAAATATATACCTAAATAGGTCTTCTTTTGATTGTGTTCATCAAACAAATGCATGGAATCACCAAAACTCAATTCATCGATCGTTTCGGGATATACATCTGCTACATTTCCTATGCTGAGCATCTTCTTCATCGAGGAAAACTTTTTGCGCTCAATAGCAGTCAGAATTTCCTGTGCCTTTTGCATGACTTGTACAAATTCAGATTCGACCTGTTTCGTCTCTTTTACTTTGTTGAAATCCTCTTTATAGGCAAACCGTGTGACAATGCGAGTCCAAACCGATACAGACGATTCAATCGTAGACACAGCCACAAGATCGAGAATTTTAATTTCGTATCTCGCTGCTTTTACACCGTTTCTCAAAGGAATATTTACATAGATCGAATACTCCCTCATTAAATTATCTGGTCGCGGTGGATTCGCGCGCAGAGCAGCCAGTAAGTCGTCACGAAGCTCGACATTTCTGTTGCGCGTAGACTGAATAATTGCCCGATAAACAGCCCGTATTGAATTTTGTTGGATGTCGTTTTCTTCGTAAGCGCAGCCAAAAGTCTGAATAAAATCGTGTCTTCGAAAATGTTCTTCAATTTTTTTCTTGCTCATTGCGACTTTCACCGTATCGAGCAATGTAATTTCTTTTTTCGCGGACCAGCATTCTTCATATCTTTTCAAAATACTTTTATCAAAAATTTGACCTGTCGCATCAGTATTCAAACACAGAAAGCACCCTATTATCAGCATGTAATTGAAAAACCGCATATTGCTCCTCATCTTTAGAATTTCTGTAAAACCAAATATACCAATTGTATTAATTCGGTTGGTACCGGATTTCCCGGGCTGAATTTATCAGTTATATTTTTAGAAATTTCCCAGGCATCCCACCATTTGCTCCAGGTATTAAAATAATGTGGCGATGAAATATGAATCGAAATTGTCTGTGAAGCGACGTTTGCAAAACGGCTTCGAATCCAGGGATCTCGCAAATTGAATATTTTATTGATATCGACATTTTCCATTGCACTGGTTAACGCATCGTCAATTACGGACAAATTTGCGGCATCATCTTCATCCTTATTCCTGCTCAAAAAAAATGATGACCCTCCGTTGCTATTTCCGTGACCATTTCCCGAATAAGAATCACCTGCCTTGTAAAAATCCGGTTGTTTTGTTGTCGGATTCTCATACATAATAATCCAATCGACCAGTGGCTCAATAACGTATTCCTGCTGTTGATTGGCACGCACATAAATAGCAGATAAGTAGGGGAATAATGGATTATCAATCGTTCGGGACCTGATGAAATATGACCCTTCAGGCAAAGCAAGAAAAAAATTATTTGAATTATTATTGATCAAAATTTCATTAAAGGCGCTTTTTATTCTGGTTTCCGCTTCGTCGTAAGTATATTTTCTCGTTCGTGCAGGAGAGCTGAAACGTATAAATTCAAACGATTCGGCATTTAAATTTGAAGTGATCTTAAAGCTCTTCAACACAATCTGTACTTTCCCAAATGAAAACAATTCTTTTCCTTTTGCCTCTATCAAATCGATCAATCGCTTGTATTCGATATTTGCAACACGAATCGGTTTGGGAAGCGATTTTAATATCACGGGAACCTTTTCGCTCTCATTGTACATATCCAGCGCCCGGTAATAGTCGTAACATGCCTTTTCATAAAATTCGACATTAAGCGGCGCCTTTTCAAGATAAGTCAATGCGCGGAATATCAACGAGCGAGCAGCGATATCGCGTGGTTTTTCCATCATCTTTATAGAAGACAATGTCAGAGTCTCGTAAATTTCCAGGATTTGGGAAACATAGACCGATATGATTTCTTCGAATGCCAGCAATTCGCTTTTGCTAGACTTTCGTTCATAATAGACTTTTTGGTATTCGCTATATGTGTTTTGAATATCTTCCTCATACTCTTCCATTTTGTTAATAAGAACTTTGTGATGACTCTGACCGAAACAGAAACATGGAAGTGCAAGGAAAATGAATAATGAAATAATTATATGAGTTTTCATCTGAATTTCCGAATTTTATAAAAGTTTTATTCTCTGAAAGAATCTAATAAATCAAAGCCCTTGCTTTTATCATCCAGCAGATCGGCAAGCCGAGTGTACATTTTCTTGCCAATCCAGACTTCGTAAGGTAACCTTTTATTCATGATCGGAATATTGCGACCTTTTTGATAGAGTTGAAGCGCTCGCTTATAATCTTCAGTCGCTTTTTTATAATGCTCCTCGGAAGTTTTTGATTGCTCCAAATAGGTCAGCGTTCTAAAAATAAGAGCTCGTGCGGCAACTCCACGATATGTTTCCAGTGTGGAACCGGATAACCTTTGCATAGTGCTGTAAATTTCCAGGATTCGATCGACATAAATTGAGAGCAGTTTTTCAAAGGCATCCTGTTCCGCTGCGTTTGGTTCGCAGTCATGTAAAAACTTCTGTAATTCATTATAGGTACGAACAACATCATATTCATAATCGATCATTTGTTTTTCAAAGGTTGTTTCAAAAGCCGATTGCCCCCTGATCGAAGAAAGATTGCATATTATCAACAGGATAGTCAATTGTCCGATTAAGTATCTCATTAATACGCGCCTCCTGATGAAGTTAGTACAGCCTTATTCGTCAGATTTTTTATGATCGGTCGCAGCCAGTGCAAAACCGATTGCAGTCCAAACCGTTCTGCAATCTGATGGTAAACCTGAGCGAATTGAAGCAGTTCTTTCGCTTTTTGAGAGGGGACAGCACCGTAAATTTGCGGCAGTGTAATTTTATTGATTTTCAAAGCTGCTTTCCAGGCTTTATCAACCATATCGACAGCAAAATGCTCTTCGCCAATTTCATACCCGACATCAGACAGTTTGAGATATAAATCTTCGTAACCCTCCCATTCGAACTTTTGAACGAGTCCTCC
>WJJN01000085.1 GCA_014729735.1 Candidatus Zhuqueibacterota bacterium | reverse complement strand
GAATATCGTGTGTCTCTCAGGACAAAAATAATATCCGGTGCGTTTTCGCAGTTTTGACCAGTAAATATTTCTTCCCGCCTGTGCACGCGTTCCACAATATTTTCAAAGGTGTGGGGATCTTTCAATCGGTTAAGCTCGGAAATAATCGTTTCACACAGATGATCGTATTTCCAGCCCGGTTCAACGATGCCGTTTGGCTCTCGACCCTTTAGATTAATTCGAATCCCGTGCACATACTCCGAAGGAAAATACGCTTTCGTCTTATCCCAGTTTATTACTAAATTTTCTTTGGGAAATATTTTGCGAATTCTTGCAGGCATTCTTTTTTTTAACATTTCACAAACAAATTCCGGCAAAACCGAGCGAATATTATCTTTTGTAATTCCGGTTTTCGCCAGGAAATGAGGGATCAACCGCGGCTTTTGCTTTCGGAAATCAAAGTAATCTTCGATCAGATTGGGGATCGAAGCCTTGCCGGTGCTGATGTTTTTCGAAAGCAATCCTAAATCGCTCAACCACTCATTTACAAAAAACTTCTTCGTCACATCACGATATCCATAATTCGAAAGCAGCATGACATAAGTATTTCCATCGTCAGTTTCTGTTAAAATTTCACCAATGAGCTCATCCAGTTTAATGAACAGTTTTTCAATTTGTGATTTTTGTTGCCAAATTGTTTGTTGTAGTCGATCAATTGTAGTGAAAGCCAGTGCCGCAAAATCCCATTCATTTTTTTTGATCAGGTCGAGAAATGCTTGCTGCCGGTAAATGATGGTCTGGAACGCTAATTCCATGTAATCTGTCAAAGTATTACGATAATGTCCGAAAAGATCGATTATGTATTTTTTCGACCGCAGCTCTTCAGTTAAATTTTCCGGATAAGTAAAATTTGAATCCGGTTTCGTTAGCATACCGCTGACCATGATGCCGTTAACTGGCGATGGCGGATAGGTAACCGGAATATTCATCACAATGGATTTAAGATCATGGTCGCCTAAAATATCCCACACACGTTTCGAGGTAACCCCGCTACTTGAGATAATATTTCGGTGATAGGAGCCATTAGTTTTATCATAAAATTCGTAGATGTTGTGTTTGCCCGAGTTTTTCCCGGTTAGCAATGATGTCCATGCAGCCGCTGCATTGACCGGCAAAACAGAGCTTATTGTAGAAAATGCCGATCGAGAGAGGAGTTTCTCTAAAACCGGCACTTTTTTATCTCTAATGAGTGGCTCGATTATCTCCAAATTTATGCCGTCTAATCCGATAATCAGCACTCGTTTTTTTGAAGCCATTCGTTTACCCCCTGACATTTAAACCGAAACTGTAATTCGCTCACCTGTTATTTTAATGTGTATCAATGATTACGCGCAATTTGAGAGTTTCGCGTAATAATTTAATTATTAAAACGCGCCATGAATTTTGAATAAAAAGATTTTAGAACGAATTCATCCTGTTCGTCCAGCTTTAAAAAATAAAGAACGCTGAAATAGCTACCAAGAAACAGAGCTGCGTACAGGATCAATTCCGGGATCGTGGTCGATATCGATCCTGACTTATTGGTCACCAGTGAAATAACGGCAAAACTCGCAGCCGCGGCGATGAGTGGTTTAATGAATTTAATGCTGTACGGATGTATCTTCAAAATGTAATAAACTTCGCATACTCTCATTATATCCATCAATAAAATGGAAACTGCTCCGGCGAATGCTGCACCAAGCAAGCCGAATTTCGGGATCAGGATGATGTTCAGAATTATTTTAATTATTAAAATAATGAGCGAATTGATGGTGTTGATTTTAGGCTTTCCAATCATCATGATCATTAAGCCGCTGGCGCCGACAACCGTATCGGAAAAGCGACCGATACTGATAATTACCAGCGCCAGTGCACCGTCGACAAAAGAATTGCCGAAGACCTGCATTATATGCGACGGAAACAGAATAATTAAAATTAATAATGGTAGTGTGAATGAAAAAGCCCAGCGTGTCTGCAGTTTGAAAAGCTGTTCCAAACGACATAGTCTGTTGGTACCGTACAGCTCCGAAATCATGGGCGAAAAGATCGCATTGAATGAATACTGTACAAAAACCAGTACTATCGATATGCGATAAACAATGCCTAAAATTCCCACTTCTGCGGAACTGGCATAATAGCCCAGGATTAAAATATCGATCCAGGAAATAATGTAATTTAAAATCGACTCGCCCAGAATCGGAAGAGAAAATGACATCAGTTTTTTGTTATTCTCGAATCCGGAGTTCCGTATTTGCGGGAATCGTCTGGTTGTAAAGAAAAGACCGTAAACTGCGACCAAGAAGGCAGACCCGATTGTTGCATAAACCACTCCTCTCAATTGCATTCCGCTTTTGAATAACAGTATAATGAGCAGCAGTTTTATCAGCGGCAGCATTATATTTTCAATGAGCACTTTAAATTTAACCTGGTTCAAACCAAGAAACAGATTCACGAGCATTGCAATGATATTGGTGAACGGAATGCCTGCCGCTAATAGGATAATGACCGAGACTAGTTGCGGCTTGCGAAAAACTGATTTTGCCAGATAAGGTGCCAATACGCCGATGATGAGAACCACGATAATGCCGGCAAGGATGGAGATCACCAAACCCGAGTTCACAGTTTTGAAAATCCGCTCTCTCTGATTGCGCCCCTTGAAAAGTGCCACAAAGCGCAGGATTGAGTAATCGAGACCCAGTCGGGCGATCATGCTTCCAATAAGCGCGATGATATTGCCGAGGAAAAACAGTCCGTAGAGATCGGCACCGATTGTTCTGGTGATGATAACGCTGTTCACATAAAAGAAAAGGTTTCCGAGCAGATCGCCTGCGCCGACCAGTACCGATCCCTTTGCCATTTTGCCGATATCGGAGTGCTTTGGAGTTTTCTTTTGGTCGCTGCTGTTCATCGAATCGGAAACCGGCTAAGAATTTTTCTTGGAAAATGTTCTGCGTGGCAGCGGGAAATTCACCGTCGTGTCATTTTCGACGGACCGGATAATGCCTTCCATGACTTCGATGACGTGATGCGCTTTTTCCCAAGAGAGAGGAGAATCAACACCTTTGATAATCGTATCACTAATCAAATCCATTTCTCTGTAAATGCCCCAATATCTCTCTCTGTTTTCGGGAAACAAGGCAACTTCTGTGGTGTGAAAATCATGCTTACCTGCTTTAAAGCGCTTATTATCTTTTTGAAAGAGTAAAGATAGTCGGCTCGGTTCTGCGATTGCCATGCCGCCAGTTCCGGAATAAAGGAGCGAATATTTTGCCCTTTGCGGAAATTTCGGATAAAGCCAGGATAATTCGATCACGCCATTTATTTCACTGCAGAAACGACTGATAATTGCAAGAGAATTGATGGCATTTTCGACACTATTTGACGGTTTGTGAGCGCGCAGTGTTGCCACTTGTCCCTGAAATGAAAGCATCAGGCTAAGCAACGGGAAAATGCGTTTTGCAGATGCACGGATTAATTTTGTCGTACTTGAAGATGCTGTACTGTTCGTTAATTCAATAAGAGAGTGAATTTGAAGTCCGGCTTTTATAAAAGAAATGTCGCTTATGCTGCCATCGCTCAAGAAATTCTGCATCGTGGAAAAAGTGGGACGAAAATTTAATGGGTGCCCGAACAACAGATTTATTTTTAACATTCGTGCATGATGCAATAATTGTTTCGATTGATAATAATCGCAGCACTCGGGATGCGAGAGAAACAGATGAAGTTGATTTTCTAGTCCGATATGAATATTGTGACTGTTCGTTTCACTTCTGTTACAAAAAATGAGCAAATCCGGCTGAAATTGATGAACTGCTGCTTCAATCGTGCTGAAACCCGGAACTCGTAGAATCCGACTGAGCATTTTTTCTTGAGCAGGATTCTGATCCACAACTGAAGTCAATTCAAAATCGGGATGAGAATGAATCAGGAAACCCCGAACCAACCCGTTTTTACCTCCTCCGATAATCGCTGTTCTGATTTTTTTATCCATAATTCAATTCCAATCTTCCTCAGGAAAACCGTGTTACCGCCAAATCGTCATCATATCAACAGTCAGGATTTCCCTGGCGTTCGTCGTTATTAGTTTTACTCCTCTTATTTAGTATTGAAAAATATACATCGCAGGTTTGACGTGCAATATTAGTCCAGGACATTTCATTTCGTGCTTTTTCAAAGGCATTTCTCCCAAGTTTTTCTCTTAATTTTTTATCTTTTAATAAGGTTATGATTCCCTGCGCCAATTTTCTCTCATCGCAGGGCGGAACAATCCAGCCGGTGCGCTGATGCTCGATCAACTCCGGTAGTGCTCCCACCTGTGTTGCGATAACGGGTTTAGCAAAAGCGTAAGCGATAGAAATGATACCGCTTTGCGATGCCTCATTATAAGGAAGCACGACCAGACTGCTGCTAAGAAATAATTTCTCCATCAATTCCTGGTCAATATATTCATTGTAAATTTCATAGCGCGATCTGTCGCTTATCAATTTTTCATAGTCCTGCATCAGCGCGCCGTCGCCGGCAATGCAAATTTTCAATTCAGGAATTTCCGAAGAGATTAAAGGTTCTGCTTTAATCAAATAGGGCAATCCTTTGTATTCAAGAATACGCCCGAAGAATAAAATACGATAATCTTCACATTTTATCTGTTTTGAATTACGTTTATGAATGAAACCATTTCCGTGCTGAATGCTGGCAATCTTATTTACCGGTATTTTTGAATTTCGTGCCAGTTGTTGCCGGATGTTTTCACCATGCACAATCAGTTTTGATGAAAAGCGTGTGGCTAAAAAGTTTGGTAAAAACCACCGCATATTTCTGGATGATTCGTCTCCCGCGTGCGGCTCCGCATCGTGAATTGTCGTGATAACCGGATATTTCAACAGCAGCGGTAAAATGAAAGAAAACCAGATAAAACCACCCTGAAAATGAATCACATCCGGTTTGAATCGCCGGATCGCAAAAAATATTTTCAATGTATACAACAGATTCAAAGGATTGCGCAGTCTTGGAAAATACACCAATTTTCTTCGGATTGATTGATCGATCCGATGCAAAAATGGCGTAGCGCTTTTCTGCGACAAAACCAGCATCACTTCATTGTTTTGAGCCAGCGCATTTGCCAGGGCAATTGTATAATCTGCTAGCCCGTGATATGAAATGAGTATAATCCGCAAACGAATTCCTCAAATGTTTAATCGTTGAATCAACTCATTGCTTCCCAGCATAACACCTATAATCGGGGATGAATGCCACTGCATGAAAACAGGATTCACCAGTGCAGACAGCATGAAGCCAATGCACGCGAGTGTAAACCCGATGTAGGCTCCGTTCAAAAAAGAGTCTTCGCCCTTATTCCAATAGCGAAATCCCCGTACAATGGCAGCGAGCAGAAACCACATAAATGCCGTGAATCCTAAAATACCGGTTTTCATCAGAATCCATAGAAATCCATTGTGAATATATGCATTCAGCTTCGGATTCCAATCGACATCATGTCTGTAATTATTTCCCAGTCCGATACCAAAAACCGGATGCGATCTAATTTCATTCCACGCATACCGATTTTCGATAATGCGGTCAATCAGCGTGTCTTTCCTGACCAGATCATTGCCTTTAGTTACTGTGAATAATCGAATAAAAGTCGATTCCGTGTAGTTTTTCAATTTGCCGTCGGTGATGTACGCAAACACAATCACAAGGGCGAGAACAAACGCCATCAGCACACTGAAGCCGATAAACCGGATTTTGCATTGCTTGGGCGAAATGAAAAAAAACAGGATCATTCCAATAATTGCCGGGATCCATAGATTGCGATTAAAACCGATAATTAAGCCGATACCGAGAATGATTACATTTGCGAAATTGTATATTGTGCGCATGGATTTTTGCATGATGAATGTGCAACATGCAACCAGGAACATCACAAAAATAAGGCTGTTCCCGGGTGTGATGACACGTATCGTGTTCGTGTAAGTTTTGCCCATTGTTAACAACGATTCCACACGTGCCGGTATTATCCGTATCGACGTACCAAGCAGTACCTGCGCAATCATGAAGAACACGACAACGATTGCGATTAGATAGAGCCCGTGGATCAGTCGCCTGAGCTGAGTTTTCGTGTGCAGCAAATTGGTTACCAAAAAAAACAACAGGTAATATGTAATAATTCGCAGTTCCGAGAATGCCGTACGGATACTTACCGAGAAAACAGTGACCGCTAACATCATTGAAATAACGGAGAAACCGAAAAAGATGAGCAACGGTACATCAAGGGGCGTCCTGATTAGAGATTCGTTCTTTCCGGCATAATATTTAATGAAGATAGAAATCAGGCTGAAGAACAAATAGAGATCGACCAGATGAAAATTGCCGAAAGGCGTGTGCAATGCAGGTAATTGATTTTCCCAAATAATGCTCGCGGTAATAATAATGATCAGCAAAATCCCGAATTCTTCTTTGTTCCATGCGAGAATAAGCACTGCGGGTACCAGAAAGATCAGAAAGACCGAAAAGGAAAGTTTCAAACTCAACAATCCGACAAAAGCGCCGAAACCAATCAATAGAGAAAGTTTAACGATCTGAGCAATATGAGTCGAGTATGTTAATGTCTTGTTTTGCATCGATTCACAATCAGGAAGTTCAGGGAATTAGACGATTCATTATGTTGCTACCGGATTTTGCAGCATTCGCGGCAAAATGATTTTTTTATACTTCAGTACTTTAAAATAGACAGCATAGCCGATTTTGGAAAAGCCAGCCCGGTGTATGCCATTAATAGATGAACGGTTTTCGATACTGGTTGCAATAAAGCATTTTGAAATATTCTTTCGCTGTAATTGACTGCATACAAAGCTTAAACCTGCCGGATAAATGCGCAGACCGCGGTAATCTGGGTGTGTAAACGCGCGATATATGTACGCCTGATTTTCCGACAGTGCGATATCAAAGATTTTATCATCATAAATGTTTTTGTAACTGACCCAGACATAAAAAACGATCTTATCCATCCGTCCGATATAGCAATCCCGGTTATTATTCATCTCGTATAATTCCAGCCCGGATAAATGATATTCTCGGGGATCAAGCTCACATATATCATCCCAATCTC
The DNA here is from genome assembly GCA_014729735.1 of Candidatus Zhuqueibacterota bacterium. Lineage (GTDB taxonomy): Bacteria > Zhuqueibacterota > Zhuqueibacteria > Thermofontimicrobiales > Thiofontviventaceae > Mariaggregatimicrobium. The sequence continues at coordinate 1,009 of WJJN01000085.1, read as the reverse complement.
CTTTTGAAAAAGAGATTTGTTCCTTTGGATTCAATTCCTTGACCGGGCATGACAATGACTTTTCAAAAAAAATAAGCAACTCGAATGGAATAAATTTCTGCAACAATCGAATGATTGTGATGAAAAATAAATTAAACAATCCCCGGCACTGAATATTAAACCACATTTTTTTGATAACAGTGAACACGTTTAAGTGATCCTTTTTAATAAGCGCTTTAATCTCTGCCAGACAGATATTGGAACGATTTGTTTCAATGATTGTCGGGATTTTGATTTAAAGCAATTTACAGTCAAATACAAATTAAGAATTAAGCGATTGCCGATCACGAGCTGTTTCGTTAGTATTTTTTTCTGTGTAAAAGCCCGTTTAAAATCAGTATCGCCGTCTAAAAAATGAATCTTGCGTACGCCCCGGTCGATAGCATCCTGTACGGACATATCGAATAATGCGAGCATCAAGCTAATATTCGATGGCAGCCTGCTGTTATCGAAACCGCCCTGATAGAGGTAAAGCTCGTTTTTGAATTCAAAAAAATAAAACAATGCGATGATATTATCATTCTGTCTGAAGGCGTAAAACCGGTTGTAACCGGTCTCGTGAAATCTTTCAGCCACGGCATTTAAAAACTCACGAAATTCCCTGTGTTGAAATGTCGTATACGCTTTCAAGTGCTGCCGCCGTTTTTGATGCAATCCAAAAAGCGATTGCACCATCCCGTGATCAGAATGCGCAGTAACGAACTCGATCCGGTGCTTATTTTTCAGCCGGCGCTGGTAATTTCTGATATTGCGGCGTGTCCTGGATCCCAGACCCGTCATAAATTGTTCATGATTTCCGGGAAGCGTCAGAACCGGACAGATGCCGCTGCATTGCTCTTCGTATGCCAACTCTCGAACTTCTCTGATGAGCTTTAAAGCTTCGACAGTTGGAGAACCCGGCATTAAGTTCGAAAGCACTATGAGATGCCACTCTTTTCGCTGTTCAAATATGTACTGAAACAATTCCTTG
>WJJN01000608.1 GCA_014729735.1 Candidatus Zhuqueibacterota bacterium | reverse complement strand
TCGCAACATATAAAAATCCGTCGTTGACGCGCAACGGATCATAAACCAGTCCTTTAATATCGATCCCGGAAGGATCTCCGCTAATCGTTTTCGATGGCAGTTCATCAAGCAAATCAGTTAACTTCATAAAAAATTGGCTCCTTACATTTTAATCATTTTATCTATCTATAACTTGAAAGACATTTATTGGCATAATCGAAATACGCCTCGGGAAAATCGGGAATTGTAATATCATATTTATGAATGAAATTTTCCAGTAGTAACTTTCCCCGGTCCCAGGCTTCCTGTTCAAATTCAAGTTTCTGTTTACCTTTGTCAGAATTAATAAGTTCCATGAATTTTGCAGAATTACAGGTTCGGGAATAACCCATATATTGCTCGTAATGCCCGGCTTCATGAAACAACAAAAAAAGCGACTCAGTATAATTCTGACAGTTGGCAGGATAAAACAACAAAATCGTTGACATATCTTTTTCCGGCGGATAGAAAAACGCCACCGGATGCTTCATTTCAATGAGCTTTATTGAGAGATGGGGAAATTCATCCCAGCAAAGGTATGACTTTGCCAGTTTTAACACTGCTTTGCCAATCACAAATAAATTACAATCCTGATTCTCATTACCGTTTAGTGGGATTAATAATAAAAAAAATATGGGCTAAAAGCAAGAATTAATTCAGAAAAATTTTGGGGTGATTGATTACCACAGAGACCACGGAGTTTTTCGAACGCAAAAGAGCGCAGAACGCAAAGTTACCCAGAGGTTTTATAAAAATGATTATTTTCTCTGCCGTGCTCTGCGACCTTCGCGTCTCTTCGTCTGAAGTCATCATACTATTTTGCTAATAATTTACACTTTTGGAACAAAACATTTATATCAAAGTAAAATAGTATTGTTTCCGATAATTATTGGACAAATTACGAGTCCGGTTATATAACCATTCCCACCATGAATCGCAGCTATTCAACTGTTCTTTTATACTACTTCAACTAAATTCAGCACACATTCAATTATCACTGGGAGGTGCAATATGTCTGCTTTTAGAAGACAATTGGGATTCATTTTCTGTTTGTGCCTTTTTTCGATCTCGAATGGGTTGGCTTTTCAATCCGACTCTTTAAAAAGCACAACCAATAGCGCAGATTATCTGATAATAACACCTGCGTCTTTCGTCTCCGCTCTCCAGCCGCTTATCCAGCACAGAGAAGGTCAGGGACTCAAAGTAATGACCATCGATGTGCAGCAAATCTATGAAGAATTTCTCAACACGACTTGCAAGTCCGAAGCTATCCGGGAGTTCGTCAGCTATGCTTTGGAATACTGGGCTGATCCGGCGCCGCAATATGTCTTACTGGCAGGAGATACGGAAATCATTCCATCTTATAAAATTCCGGGAAGAATCGAAAATGAAGACTCCCTTTCCATCGACGGCTGGTTTGTGATAAACAAACATGAAAATGATTCGAAGCCGGATGCCGCCATTGGGCGGTTCCCGGTGACAGAGGCGAATCAGCTTGAAACTATCATCTCCAAAATCATTTATTTTGAACAGAATCTGCTGCGGAATTCCTATTTCAGGGATTTTTTGTTTTTTGCAGATACGCAGGATGCTGCCTATTTTGAAGATGCGGTGGAACAAATGATCGAAACTATGGAGCCATACAGTTTCAGCTACCACAGGATCGATCTGCGGGAAGATTCCGAATTCTATGGCACGCGTGATGATCTGATCGCTGCAATGAATCAGGGATCGCTGTTTTTCGGATTTTACGGACACGCCAACCTGACTCTCTGGTCACACTCACAAGTATTTACTGCTGCCGATGTCGAAAATCTCGATGCAAATAGCCGTCCGTTCATTTTTACAGGCGTCACTGCCATCCAGAATTTTGATACTCCGGGAAATGTCGGTACGCTCGAAAAATTACTGCTGCATCCCGAGGGCGGCGCAATTGCCACAGTTGCACCGACAGGGCTCAGTTATCTTCACATTATTGCACAATTTGTGAATGATCTTTATGGATATATTTTTGAGAATCCTGAGAGCACAATTGGCGAATCTATTTTAGAAATCAAACGAAACAAGATCGATGAGTCCATTTCTCCGGGACATGAATTTCATCAATTTTCATTGCTTGGCGATCCTGCGCTCAAATTTCCGGCTGATTTGGTCACTTCTTCAGATTTCGATGATGAAACTGTCACATTACCGGATCGATTTCTGCTGTTGCAAAATTACCCGAATCCGTTCAATCCTTCCACGACCATTGAATTCACGCTGGCTAAATCAGCATACGTCGATTTAAGCATTTTCACTGTTCAGGGCAGGAAGATCAGCACGCTGGTAGCTGATCATCTTTCCGCAGGCATTTATAAAATGAAATGGGATGCCGCGGGCTTGCCGAGCGGGATTTACCTGACACGTTTGAAAGCCGGAAATATCTCAAAAACAAGATCGATGATTCTGCTGCGATAGAGGTTGTTTTTGCTGTTTAGTTTAGAAAATTTATTTAACGCTGAGACGCAGAGTGAAATAAATTGCGCAGAGATCTTTTTAATAATCCTTTCTTTGCGATGCTCTGCGTCCCTCGCGGCTTTGCGTTGAAATAGTATCAAAGACCAAATCACTAAAATCAAACCAAATTTCAGGAGGCTGTCATGAAAAAATGTCTCGTGCTTTTTTTGCTGATCTCTGTATCGGTTGGCTATGCTCAATCGAATAATAAATTAGGTTTTAATTTTGGATATCATAGCGGGATGGGCACCATTGGATTTACCTATCATGTGATCGAGCAATTTGCACTGCGTCCGTCGTTCACATTCAACATTACGAAACAAGAGGATGGGAGTGAATATTACACGAGAGAATTGCGATCCACAAATTATGGCGGGAGCTTAAGCCTGCTGATCACGGCGACATCGACAGAAGAATTCAGGATTTACTGGGGTGGTTCTCTGGCGTATACTTTTCTAAAGGAAAAATGGTCTGATGCTTATTTCTATCCCAATGAGCAGCCTCTTTCCGAAAATGGAAATGACAAAGGACATGTAACGACATCAGGACTGCTCATTGGCTTTCAATACGATGTGAGCGAAAAATTCTCTCTATTTGGTGAAATGGGGATCGGATATTCATCAACTGATTATCCTGCTTCATGGCGTGGCTCAAAAAATATTTATAATCGCTTTGGGTTAAATAATTCAGGCATCGGTTTCATATTTTATATCAATTAAATCAGGCAAAACCATGAAATCCAAATCGAAAATTTGGCTGGTGGTGGTTTCATTGCTATATCTGTTGTTTTTCAATTGCTCCATGGATCTGGGGATTGATCCGGTAAAACCACCACCACAGCCTGAAACGACGGTATTTCCCCACGTCGAGTATAAGATGCTGCCTCCGGCTGGAAAGCTTCCCTACCCGCATCACGATCCTGAATTCACCGAGCTGCAATATCTTGAATTGAACAGAACATTGTGGATCATCAACAACTTTGCTCAATATCAGGGCAGCGGCACAAAGGAATCGCTCTATTTCCACGATGGACTGGATATCGTGCTGGAAAACGGCACAAAGATATTTGCCGTGGATTCCGGTTATGTGAGATATATCTTTGACGGCGGACCATCATACACCACCGTCGTCATCGAGGATGCAAACACGTCCGATTACGCGTGGATGTATACGCATGTTTATTATCTCAATGTGAAAGTCGGCGATTTCGTGTCACAGGGCACGCACATCGCCGATGTCAATTTCGACGGGCTGGGTCACATCCACTTCGGCAGGGCGTTTCTTGCCGAGGATGGCGCGTGGGATAATATGTACGACTGGCATTATGTGCAGCCGGATGATTATTTCATTTACACTGACAATCAGGCGCCGGTCATCGAACAGCCGTTTTATTATTTTGTAAATAATTCGGATGAGCAATTTCACCGGGCGAATCCCACCTTGATTTCCGGGGATGTGGATATCGTGATCGGCATGCGCGAGCGCGGCGAATATGCACATTCGAAGGATTCGCAGTTTGGCGACCGGCTGTGCGTCTCCCGTATCGAGTATGAAATTTCGGGTGACAGCATCGAAACGATACACAAGAAATCGTTCGATTTTGGAAAGATTATTCTAAAAGCCCGCCCTGAAGTCGGATTTCAGGACTACGAGCGCGTCTCCACTGTGTTCAAATATTATGAGACCATCCATCCTGACGGACCGCCAAATTGGGATAAAGTCATCTCCTACTATGTCATCACCAACTGTGACGGTTCCGGCGAATTCGGACAAATCGATCCGGTCGCCAAAAATTTTTGTTGGCGCACCAACGAAACGAATCCACCTGGTGAGCGCCGCTTCCCGAACGGCACATACACGATAAAAGTGACTGCGTATGATTTTAAGGGCAATTTCGCTACTGCGTGGGAAAAGGTAGTAGTGGAGAATTGATCGTAGAAAAATAGCAATCATTTATTTTAATTGTCATTCGGCTATCCAGGATAATAAGAAGCAGTTGCGACATGGTGATCGAATATCCATTTGCGCGATGAAGATAGTCATGGATTTGGGCATATATACTTTTATGCCTGGAATAATTTTACATAACGACATGTTAAGAAGCTAAAAAATAATTTTTTGCAGCGGTTTTAAAAATTCGACAGGGTTAGGAGATACAAAATGAAAAAAAATCCACAAATAATCGGAAATATAGGATTATATTATACCTGTTACCATCTATCCCGAATGGGTTTGAATGCTATGCCAACATCAAGAAATGCTAAAGGCGTTGATATTATCGCCTACAATAGTGATTGTTCGAAAATGATCAGCATTCAAGTCAAAACCCTTAGTAAAAGAGATCCCGTTCCTTTAGGTAAATCTATTGAGAATATAATGGGTGATTATTGGATTATCGTTAACGACGTGAAAAAAGAACCTCAAACCTATATTCTAGTACCAGAAGAGATAAAAAAGCTTGCGCACCGCGGCGAAAAAGATGGCAGAGTTTCATTCTGGCTACAACCTTCAAAGTATTGTGTGGAAGAATATCATGAGGCATGGCAAAGAATCGGAAAACCAAATTAGGTACCAGATATATACCTAAGTGGAGCTCAAAGATTTTATAATGAAAATATATGTATTGCTTATTGACATTCGATGAATTTTTTCTTACCTTGTATCCATTGTTCTTACTGATTTTATTTCACTATTTTCCGAAAATATCCATTAAAATTTAAACGAGCAGAAAACGAACGAATTTGAATGTTTGTTTCAAAATTTATGATGGGGAGAAATCAATGCGCTGGGTGCTTTTGGCAATAGCAATTTTGGCTGAGCTTGGAGGTTCAACCTGCATGAAACTATCCAATGGATTTACGAACATCTCAGCTTCAATCCTGACTTTTGTGTTTTGGGGGATTTCTTTCAGTATATTTATCTTTGCGCTAAAACATTTCGACCTGAGTTTCATCTACGCAATATGGGCTGGTATTGGTATTATGTTGGTTTCAGTGGTGGGAATGACCTATTTCAAAGAACCGGTCAGTATGATGAAAATCATTTCAATTTTAATCATCGCCACCGGGGTGGGTTTTGCTGAATTTAAGCGATGTTTCTTCAGAGCAGTGATCAATGACGTTTAAAAACGTTCAATCCAATTAAATAAAGGTATAACTCAATGCTCAAAAATCCAACTTATTCAACTTTCATGAATGAAGTTGATGAATTTATTTCTAATCTCTCAAATGATGATTTGAAAAAAATTATCATGAATCTCGCTGAGCAACAAAATGCCAGGAACAGGAATGATTTCTTAAAAGATCTCAAAAAAATAAATCGTAATGCAACAAAGTCTGAGGAATTTGATGAGAAGATTGAGAGCTCTCCCGATGAATTCATCACACAAATTGAAAAATTTGATAAGAGAATCCAAAGCGGTGAATTTTTCGATGAAGAGAGAAATTACTGGGCTTATGAGCAAGAAGAGCGTTCATACTGGGGAGGAGACGATTACTACGACGACCTGGGAGACATCGATTTTTCGGAAGAAGAATATGTTCAGGAAACCATTGAATATTTAGAAACCGCTAAGAACTTCTTCCGCAAAAAGGACATTCATACTGCTTTTAAAGCGTATTGTCTTCTTTTCGATATTTTAAATAATTCGGAATATTACGAGTCCGAATGTTTTATCTATGGTTTTTCATTTGAGGAAGCGCTTGATAGTGAGTTTTTAAAAGAACATAAAGCGCTATACCTGAGATGTCTGTATTTGAATTGCACGGATAAAGATGATTTCAGACCACTCTATCAGGAATTAATAACAGGAAATAATATCCATCTCTCCGATGTAATCGAAATCGCTCGCGAGCCCCTGCCACGTTTAGACGAGTTTATCGATAGCTTTATTGAATTTCTACATCCGCAACCTGAGCAAGATTCACAATTAATTGATGTTTTATTTATAAAAGGCGGAATGGAAGAAATAAAGAAGTACGCTTACTTGAACGGAGCGAACCATCCAATCGTATTCCTTTACTATTATGAAGCTGCCAAAGACAATATATCAACGCCATCAGAAAAGATGAGTATTCTATTAGATGGTATTAATTTGATTCCTGAAAAATATTACATTCGTTCCTATCTCAGCCGTGATTTAATAGAAATCGCGTCGGAATTGAAAGACAAGCAAAATTTGCTTACAGGTTATTCAACAGCATTCTATAGCAATCCAACCTTGAGAAACTTCGCCTATTATATTAATTTCATCTTTTCCGAAAATATCACTTCCGAAATAGAAAAACTTCGAACTTATATTAGAAAGCATGATATAAAAACATCGATGCAGTCGGATTTCTATTATGAAGAGGGGTTATTTCACCAACGAAATATTTATACAATGAAATCCGTGACAATTGGAACCAGAACAATAATTCTCGCCAGGTATTTGTTGGAAGATATAGATCCTTTGATCAAACTAATAGATACTCAAAAATTTTTGGGTTTTAGTAGCAATAACAAACACATCGCAATTATTGCTTCGCTGATTTTAAAATCGGTTTCACGCGATGCCACAGTGGTCGTTGTCGATAGTTTGCTCGATCATTACTGTTTTGAAACGGATTCTGCTGAGTACTATACTCTAAAAAGACTGGTGGAAAACAGAACGAAACAGTTATCTATAGATCAATATTTGGATTTAGACGCTATCAATAAAATTGAATCGCTTGCAGTGAATAGAGTTTCACATATTTTGAATAATCAAAAAAGAGGCGGCTACGAGAGTTCTTGTCTTCTCCTGGTTGCTTGTGCAGAAGTTAAACAGCTCGTTTCTAAAAACGGGAATGCTTTAATTAGTAGAATTGATGCCGAGTATAAAAGATTCAGGGCATTTCGAAAACCCTTGAAAATGCTAACGCTTAAAAGCAAATATCTCACATCTGTGAATTAAATAATTATTTGATGTTGGTTCTCCCCTGATGTAACCAAAAAGCTAAAAGCCAATAGCCAACAGCTTTTTAGCTACTTATAAAAAAACGAGTTAATATTCAGCAGATATAAAATAAAGGCGACCAAATGGAGCCAGTATATATAGCAGGAAAATCATTCGAAAAAGTAGATTCAAATAAAAATTCGATGGCATTGGGTGAATATGAAAATTGCAAATTC
>WJJN01000607.1 GCA_014729735.1 Candidatus Zhuqueibacterota bacterium | reverse complement strand
TATTTTTTCCAGAGTCAGGCGATGTTTCAATTCTTGTTCCGCTAATTGAAGAAGCATAACGCGTGTTTCCTGTACGCCTATTTTTTTGCTTAGATCAAGGTAGAGTTCGTGTGCTTTAATTTCCTCGTTTATCGCTAATCGAACTGCCTGCTCCACCGTCATTTCCACATTGACCATTTGAAGTACTCCGTAAATATTATTATTTTTTAATGATTCTAATATTATAATTTAATGAGAAAAAAATAAAGAATCAAGCGCGAATTTTCAATCCCTGTGACATATTTATTTTCGGAATCCCTGAAATTATCTTTAATTTCAGAGTTTGATGAGCAATGAAGCATATAATCCGCTTGACATTGAATTTTGAATTCAATATATTTCAAACCAATCCTTTTTATGGTTGAGTTAAAGCACAGAATGGCAAGAAAGAAGTTAATACGAGCCGCGGCAATTAAAACGTTGCCCAATGTATTCGAATGGCCCCGTGAGATGAAAGGGCATTGGAACGCGCGCTGTTTCCGGAACGATAATCCGATTATCATGGAGCTGGCATGCGGCGAAGGATTTTACACCAATGCGCTTGCAGCGAAATATCCGCAGAAAAATCTCATTGGCGTGGATTTCAATGCCGAGCGGATTTGGCGCGGTGCCCGTGCCGCATTGGAGCAAAATTTGAGCAATGTGGTCTATGTGAAAATACTCATTGAGTTCATTTACGAATTTTTTGCACCACAGGAGGTGAGTGAAATCTGGCTCACCTTTCCCGATCCATATCCCAAACGGCGTCATGCCAAACACCGCCTCACATCGCCTCACTTTTTACAATCATATAAAAAGATCATGAAACCCGGCGGGATAATTCACTTGAAAACGGACGACCCCGGATTATATGAATATACTTTGCGCAGCCTCGAAAAAGAGAAATACGGAATTGAAGTTACAACGGACGATCTTTATGCCAGAGATATCAATGATGATTTATTATTAATTAAGACGAAATTCGAACGAAAATTCCTGAACATGGGAAAAGCGATTAAATACATCCGGTTTCGAAATCAGGGATAAAGCCGCCGAATTTCCCACTTATTCTTATCTGTTTTCTGATACAGGAAACGATCGTGCAGCCGGTCCTCCCTTTCCTGCCAGAATTCGATTTGTTCCGGTACCAGGCGTAAACCCGACCAGTGCTGTGGACGGGGAATGTCCTGATTTTCAAATTTAAGGTTAATATCATGAAATCGTTTTTCGAGAAAGGCACGACTTTCAAGAACCTCGCTTTGCTTCGATGCCCAGGCACTGATCTGACTTCCACGCGGACGCGAGGCAAAGTATCCATCAGCCTGTTGGTCACTAACTTGCGATACAGTACCGCGTACGATGACCTGTCTGTTGAGCCACTGCCAGTAGAAATTTAGCGCAGCATGAGGATGCTGCTGCAATTGTTTTCCTTTCTTGGAAAAGAGATTTGTGTAAAAAACAAATCCCTGTTCGCTAAATTCTTTTAACAGCACCACCCTGGAATCCGGTTTTAATGACTCGTCAACCGTCGACAAGCATACGGCAGATGCATATTGGATTTTTTCATGCGCATCTGCTTCCAGGTACCACCGCGCAAATTGCTCTAACGGATTTTTGAGGATATTTTCTTCGGATAATACAGTCATATTTTAAATTTATTTCCTTCCGCTCTATGTTGATCAGTAGCGGAAGGAAATTATCACGTTATTTTACTGTGCTTAGCCCGGCTCTGATTCGTTTAATTGCTTCATCTGCTTCCTCCCGTGTTAAATCGAGATGAGGACGGAAACGAAGCGTCTTACTCCCGCAGGTGAGTCCCAGGAAATTTTGGTCATAAAATGCCTGCCAGATTTTTCCTTTCAAATCCGGAGTTTTGGCATCAAAGGCAAACAGGAATCCGCGACCACGGGGATTTTCAATAATCTGGTTAAATTCCCGGCACAGTTCCCGGATGTTATTTAGCAGATACTGTCCCGTTTCTTTCACATTCTGCTGGAGATTTTCCTGTTCGATGATTTCACACAGCACCTTACAACGCATCATGTCCACAGGATTTCCGCCCCAGGTGGAATTAAGCCGGCTTTTACTTTCGGTTTCATTATTAAAAGAGTTTTCTTTGACGATATTCATTTTATCATAGTTTGCCATTACGCCGCCGACTTGTGTTTTTTTTGAAAATGCAATCAAATCGGGTCTGGCATCTGCCCCGAAATGCTGGTGTCCCCATATTTTGCCGGTGGTGCCGCAGCCGGTTTGTACCTCATCATAGATCAGCAAAATATCATTTTCTTCTGTCAACGAGCGCAATTCTGTGAAGAATCCCTCGGGCAGGTGCCTGTCACCGCCTTCACACTGAATCGGCTCGATTACGAATGCTGCGATATCATCGGCGTGCTGCCTCAAAATCGATTTGATTTCATCGATAGCTTGTTGCTGCTGTTTACTAACCTCTTCATGATTTGATATATTGCCATTGTTATCAAAAAATAAAATCGGCGGTTCGACACGAAACCAGTGGAATTTTGGATAATACTTGTATTTCCGTGGATCGATGGTGTGAGTCATGCTCAGTGTGTAACCGGAACGCCCATGAAAGGCTCGCTCGAACATCAAAATTTTCGTTCCCAACGGCTGTTTTTCTTCGACAGGATCGGATGTGATCAAGCC
>WJJN01000084.1 GCA_014729735.1 Candidatus Zhuqueibacterota bacterium | reverse complement strand
TTCTTGCGTATATGGATGAGAATGGCAAAATCAAGCTCAATACGGAAACCTTTGTGTTGCCAAGCTTTGGCGCGGCGTTCGGGCTTCCGTATCGCTTTGAAGCCGGCGTGCGAGGCTATATCTTGTCCACCGTTGAAGCCTTGTTGCGATGGCAGGTGAATCCCGATAAATTCGATCTGTTCGATCTGAGCTTCAATGCGCATGTGGGAACGATCGCTTTTGAAGTTCCCTACTCTAAACTCGGCGTAACGATTGGAAAAGAGATATCGCAGTTTCAGCCTTTTTTAAGCTACTACCGCTATAACTACATCGAGGAATCTTTTGATGATGATGATTTCTACTCGAATGCCGTTATATGCTTTGGCATTGGAATTCCGTTTAAAAAGGATTTAATTATTCCGGAGATAAACTATTTGATGAAAAATGATTATACAAACAGTGGAGCTGCATTTATCAGTATCGGAATCCGGGGGATGCTCGATTAATGTGCAGCACCGACTTTTTGAAGACAAAATGTATCAGCAGATTTTGCCTGATAGCGGATGGTAAATACCCACAATGTGGTCATGGTTTACGCTTTTTGGAACCAACAATCATTTGACAAGTAAAAAATTTACAGGATTAAAATAAAGGTTTCTGATGTACGTCGATAAAAAAAATAATTTCCTGATCAATTTAAGCTTCGTTTTTCTTCTGTTCATTATTGTGGCGAAACAGGAAGAAAATTTTACCACCTACCACAACGAAATAAATCCCGTTCAGGAAGCTTTTATCGAATGTGTTTACAATTCACAATCCATTACAGCGCCGTTACGTATACACTCACAAAATCCGGACAATTTGAGTAGACGAATAGCTACTAAAAGATATCACGCCGCAATAAAAATTCCCCTCAACGATTTACCCAAAAACGATATATTTATCGTAATTAAAAATCCGGATATTCTTTTGCCCTCTATACAAATTCTTATCATAAATCATAAATTCAACACCGTCCATCAGTCAGAAGACGATGATGCCTCGGTTCTATTCCTTGTGTGATAGCATCACTAAATGCAAAAATCAATTAAAACTCAAATTTTAATTAACGGAATTATAACACTCGAATTGGCATAAAAGGAGTAGAACAATGTTTTCCCGAAAAAATTTTATTCGAAATAAATTCAAATTCTTACTTGGCTGCTTTGGCGTTATAATAGGCTTCGTCGTACTAATAGTAGCCTTAACCATCTTGTGGTTTAATTCAAATCAGCCCAATCTGGATTCGAAATTTCACCCGTTTAAATCCACAGAGGCAAAAGAGAGCTTTCTGGCATATTATGACAAGAAAGCAAAACAATACCCTGTTCCATCTGAGAATCGAATAGTCCAAACGATATATGGACCTACTTTCTTGCGAATTAGCGGACAGGAGAATGCACCGGTTCTTATCCTGCTTCATGGGGCAGGTGGCAATTCACTGCAATGGCTTCCGAATATAGAGGCTTTATCCGAACACTTTCGAACTTATGCCATTGATAATATTTACGACTGCGGTCGGAGCAAGTTTACACGCCCCATAAGTACAGCCAATGATTTCAGACAGTGGTTAGATGATCTTTTCGAAAAATTGAATCTCAAAAATAATATTAATATTGTCGGTTTATCCTATGGCGGGTGGATTGCGACGGAGTACGCGCTTAAACATCCGGACAGTATTAACAAATTAGTGCTGATCGCACCTGCCGGCACAATCGTGCCATTATCATCAGAATGGATCTTGCGCTCACTAATGTGTTTGCTTCCCCATAAATATTTTACAGGTAGTTATATTCGCTGGCTGGCTGAGGATTCATATCGAATGAATGAATCGGGCAAAAAGTTTGTTGAGACTCATATTGAAGAAGCTTATCTTGCATTGAAAAGTTACAAATTGAAAACAATGGTTAATCCACGCATAATAAGCGATGCGGAACTTAAAAAAATGGATTTCCCGGTGCTGTTTTTAATCGGTGAAAATGAAAAAATATGTTCCCCTATGGATGCCATTAATCGGCTTAATCGAGTGGCACCTGAAATAAAGACGAAACTGGTGTCGGATGCGGGTCATGATTTGACTTACGCCCGGGCGTCCCTCGTAAACAATTTAATCATCGATTTTATCAATGGAACGGATTAATAATTATAAAATCGAATAAAATGACGATAAATGCTGATTCATGCAAAATGTTTCCTGACTGCCTATCAGTTAATATAATTTTTAAAGAAGGAAAGTAATCTATGGAGATTATCGATCTGACAGAGCATTATCACCAATCCTATTTTCACTGCCTCGAAGACTGGCCCGATGATATGAAAGAAGCGGGCAAGATCAAATTATAAAAATTTCACAAACCAAATGCAGGAAAAAATGCTTTCTTAAATCCAAAGAAATCAGCTTTTCGAATTCAATCGATATTGCGGTTCGATGACTGATTTATTAAAATTATGTAAAAAAGCTGTAAAAAACTCTTGACAAATAAGATATTTTTTTGTATTATTACTTAAACGTTGTCGCAAACGTTTTCGTAACGAATGGTCTACATTTGTTATTTTTTTCATGTTGTGCGTGTGCCTTCACGCAAATAATTTGAAACTAAAAAGTAATAACAAATTTACCGGAGTCAACTAATTTTCGATTTTACTATTGCGTGATTTATCACTTTATAGTAGACTTATTGAATGGTAAAAATTGCTGAGATTGCTAAACGGGCGAATGTTTCAGTCGGTACTGTCGACAGGGTGATTCACAATCGAGGACGTGTTTCCAAAGAGACCGAAAAAAAGGTCAGGCAGATTATCGAAGAGCTGAATTATAAGCCCAATATTTTAGCAAGAAGTCTCTCTCTCTCTAAAGATTTTCGTTTCGGCGTCCTGATGCCAAAAATCAATGCAGACAATTATTATTGGGAACAGGCAATAAAAGGCATCAACAAGGCGCAAAAAGAGTTACGGGTGCATAAAGTTAGTATTATGTATTTCCATTACGAAGGTTATTCCGAGACTTCATTCAGAAACACAAGCAACAAAGCACTCAATGCACACCTCGATGGACTTCTTATCGTTCCTACAATTTACAAATCAGTTGATGACGAATTTGTTCGCAAAATTCCAGCAAATCTTCCGTATGTATTTTTTAATTCAAATATACCTTCTTCGAATTATTTATCCTATATTGGACAGGACTCATATCAAAGCGGCGTGATGGCTGGGAACCTTATGAGAACAAGCATTCACGGACCAGGAACCGTCGCCGTTTTAACCATGCTGCATGATGATTACCACATCAATAAACGCCTGAAAGGATTTGAAACAGTCTTTGAATCTGATGATGAAATCAAAATTAAAATATACGGTGCGCAACGAACCGAGGATAAGCTCACTTTCGAAAAAATCTTAAATGATATTTTTCAGGAAAACGAAGATTTGGTCGGTGTGTTTGTAACCACTGCTCTCACATACCGCGTTGCAGAGTATATTAAAGATTATTCACCAAAAAATCAAATCAGAATCATTGGTTATGATTTAACAAATAAAAATGTTCTATATCTCAAGGAAGGTTTGATCGATTTTTTAATCGGTCAACGTCCGGAGATGCAGGGATACCACGGAATATATTCTTTGTATAGAAAAATTATTCTAAAAGAAGAAGTCGACAGACAAATCATGATGCCTCTGGATATTATAACTAAAGCGAATATCGAATATTATCATCGTTATTATTTATCGTGACAATCAATGATCTGACAAATACCTTATCATTCTGAATAAAGAAATGGCGTGCTTGTTAACAGGAACAACCCAAAAACTGCTCAACAAAATATGATCTAGGGCAATCTTTTCACATCAGCGGGGAATCAGATAAAATTTAATTTAGGAGGTAGGTTTATGAAAACCCATTTAAAGCTAACAAGCTTCGTTATTCTCGTGACGTTGCTAGTGTTTCTTAATGTTGTATCATTTGCACAAACCGGGAAGGTAGTGGGATATGTTCTTGACGAACGGAGCGGCAATCCTCTGCCCGGTGCAAATATCTTCATCGAAGGAACCAGTTTGGGATCAGCCTCGGATATCAATGGATTTTACATTATCTCTAATGTGCCGCCAGGCACCTATACGATTAACGTCATGTACATTGGCTACGAAAAGAGGAGTTTCGAGCTCCAGGTGCTTGCGGGACAGAAAGTAGAACGTGACATTAAAATGAAAGCCGAAGTCGTCAAAGGACAGGAAGTAACAGTAACGGCGCAGGCGGAAGCTCAGTTGCAGGCAATCAACCAGCAGTTGTCTGCTAAAACGATCAAGAACGTTGTTTCCAGAAAGCAGATTCAGGAACTGCCGGAAGCTAATGCGGCAGAAGCAGTCGGTCGACTTCCGGGCGTTTCTCTGGAGCGAAGTGGTGGTGAAGGAAATAAAGTGGTGATTCGCGGGATGGGACCGAAATACGCA
>WJJN01000606.1 GCA_014729735.1 Candidatus Zhuqueibacterota bacterium | reverse complement strand
GTGGATTGATTATAGCTAGTAGTAAGTGTATCGATTTTGTCACCGTTCTCAGGAGTATAGATAATTTTATGTGTATCGACTTTGTTTCTGTCCAAAGGATTGTTGATTACCTCGAATGGACGGTGGGGGATGAGCTTATAACGAAAATGAGAACCAGATACATAACGATCGAATATTCCAAGAGTTTTGATGCTGCCCAGGAAAATGACATTATTATCATAAATTGCTTGTGGGGTAATATCCTTTACTCGTCGAAGAACGACTGGTTTTGGTACCGAGTTTAATATTTTCAGAATTGGCGGGATGCTCCAAACACTGCCGTCCGGGAAATAAGCTTCGTTAGTATTTCCTATCTTTTTATTTTGAAATTCTTTTTTATATTGCTCAAATTCTTCACTTGTATTTATCTGAAGATCCCTGATATACCGCCATCGCTTGAGATCATCATCATATTCCGAGTAAAATAAATGATTTCCCAGTACGATGAGATTTTGTAGATCACTTGTTAGATACTCAGTCCATATTGGATTATTTTTATCGATAACCTGAAAAAATTCCAGGTCTGATTTAATATGTCGATTTATGTTCCACAGATAAACCATGGTACTGATCAATATGAGAATGATAACAAGCAAATAAATATTCGAGGAAGAAGGAAAAGGGAAAGATTTTCCTTTCCCTTTTTTCTTAGAGGGAATGAATTCAACCGCGTAGTGTCCTTTGGGAATTTGAAGTCTGTATTTATCTTGTTTTCCCTCCGAACTATAATATGCATCCAGTTTATTGCGGAGGTTGTGCATATAGACACGAACGATTGTATCTTCATTTGGATTAAAATCCTCCTTTCGTTTGAAAATTTTAATGGCAATCGTCGCTTCCTTGGGGATTTCATTCTTCAAATAGCACTCAATGAGAAACAAAAGTAGATTTTTATTGATCTGAGAGTTTGCAAATTCATGACTTTGTATTATCTTGTCCTGAATGCACTTCACAATTTTTTCATTTAACATAGAAATTCTCTCGTCTCAAGAATTGAATTTTATTTGAAAGAAATATTTTATAACTCATTAATTTACAAAGACTGGTTAGTATGGTTAAGAGAAATTTAACAGTGTTATAACACAATATTAACGGTTAAAAATAACCGTTATTAACTTGAAAATTACCCGGAAATAGTTTAATTAGTACATGCGCAGATTTAATGATCAAATAAAGATAAAGAAAATATTAAAAAAATCAAACAAAATTTTTTATAACTGAAAAAATTAGTCACTATAATGAAACCACAAACTTTTTCAACATCCTCGGAACAATGATTAAATATTATTTTATGCTATTTAGTTTCGCACCTCGATGAATGTTATTAGGTTCAAAAAATTTCTCATCAATATCGTTTAAATTTTATCACTCTAAATTGGAGAAAATTGATAGATGAATCGAAGAACATTTTTACTAACAACTGGTGCTGCAATACTGGGACAGGGATTATCAGGATGTAACACGTTAAAAAAGAGCCTCTTTTTTTCTGATAAATCTCAAAAATTTACAAAAGTCGTTGACCAATTAGACTGGATCGACGATCACCGGCGTCAAAATTTAGCCCTGAAAAGTGAGAAAAAAGACGCCAGCGATCTCAATAAGCTTGTCCCCGAAATTAATGAAATAGAACTTCTAAATATACACTCATCTCAACCCACTAACTCCCTCAGGATTATTGCATGGAACACAGAACGCGGCCGTAATTGGCGCGAGGGAGTTCAACTGATAGAATCAAATCCTGCCTTGAAAAATCCCGATGTTATATTGCTTGGTGAAATGGATCTGGGAATGGCACGTTCATATAATGAACACACAACGAAAGAGTTGGCGGCTGCTTTGAATATGAACTACGCGTATGGCGTGGAATTTTTAGAATTGACAAAAGGCGAAGCAGAAGAACGAGAAAAATATCCCGGTGAAAACGAATGGGGCTATCATGGGAATGCGATTCTGGCAAAATATCCATTGCAAAATCTGAGAATGATCCGCTTCCCGGGAATTGAAATCTGGTATAATCATTATCAAAAACGTTTGGGCGGACGAATGGCTCTGTTTGCTGATATCCAGATCAATGGAAAAGTGATTACTTTTGTTTCCACCCATTTGGAAAGTACAGGGAATAATGAGATACTTCGGAAATCCCAAATGAATATGATTTTGAACGAATTAAAGAAGCGTTCGGAAGATTTACCGGTTGTTATCGGGGGTGATTTTAATGCAACTCCTGATGAGTCGCTATTTAAAAATCTGAAGAAAGAAGGCTTTTTAATAGAAGAGTGTAATGAAATTGGTAAACCCACACAACAGCAATTTAACGATGGAAAGGTCTTTCTTGTTAAAAAACAAATTGATTACATTACAATTAAAAATTTAGAAATTATGAAAGATAATACATCACCCAAAGTTGTTCCCGCCGCATTTACTGAGAAGAACCATACAATTATGCTGAGTGATCATGCAATCGTGACTGTAAAAGTTCATTCGACTATATAACTTGATATTGATAAAGGCAATTTAGTTTTAATTTTTCATAAAGTAAAAATATATATTGACTTAAACTTATCTTAATTGTCTGGAGGAACGTAACGAATGGTAAACAAACAGGCGTTTATCAACGAGCTTCAGGAATTTTTTAAATGCGTACAGCAGAATACCGAACCAACAGTTACCGGCGATGATGCTCTGGCAGCAGTGAAAATTGCCCAGGCAGCAGGTGACTCTTTTAAGCAGAATAAACCAGTGAGGTTAGCATGATGAAAAAATTGATATTAGGAGTTATTGGAGCCGGACGAATCGGCAAATTACATACGGATAATCTGTTGAGAATGCCAAATGTTCACGTAAAAACTATCGCAGATCCATACATCGATAAAAATTGGGTTGAAAGTCGACAGTTGACCGGTACGACAAATGTTGATGATATCTTTTCTGATAAAGAAATCGATGCGGTAATAATTCTTTCGCCATCGACATACCACGCAGAGCAAATTATCGCTGCTGCAAAAGCGGGCAAGCATATTTTCTGTGAAAAACCAATCGCACTGGATCCGGATTTAATTCGGGAAGCGCTCAGCGTTGTGAAGCAACACGGTGTGAAACTACAAATTGGTTTTAACCGCCGGTTTGATCCTGACTTTATGCGGCTGCAGGAAGCTGTTCAAACACGAAAAATTGGTGATTTGTATTTAATCAAAATTGCGTCCCGCGATCCGGCGCCCCCTCCGGCAGAATATGTAAAGGATTCCGGTGGTATTTTTCTGGATATGACAATACATGATTTCGATATGGTACGATTTCTTTCCGGGAGCGAGGTCGAAGAAGTATTCGCAACCGGCGCAGTATTGGTTGATCCAGACATCGGAAAAGCCGGTGATGTGGACACTGCGATTGTCACCCTCAAACTTAAGAATGGCGCGCTGGCATCGATTGATAACAGTCGTCAGGCGGTTTATGGCTATGATCAGCGGATCGAGGTTTTTGGTTCGAAGGGAAGTGTTGCTGCGCTTAACAACACCGAAACCAGAACAATCTACACCTCGCCAGATGGCGTAATTTCAGATCGCCCGCTCGATTTTTTCCTGGAACGTTATCAGCGATCCTATTTAGCTGAAATTGAAGCGTTCATTCAAACGGTTGTTGGTGATATTGATCCTTCGGTTGATGGCAATGATGGTCTTTCCGCCACTTTGATCGGACTGGCTGCGAAAAAATCCCTGGAATTGAATCAACCGGTTGCTGTAAATTAATTCTGGCATGTTAAATCTAATCAATAATGGGGAATTTGTACTATGAAATATGCAAAAATGGTTCAGACACTATTGGTCTTTTTTGTTGGATTATTTCTCTCTTTTCCGAATTGTCAAAAGGATTCTGCAGAGAAAAGTGATGCTTCCATAATTGCAAAAATTGATGATTTTGAGATAACATATAAACAATTTAGCGACCATTTCAAAAAGTTATACCCGCGTCAAAATTTGCGAAAAGCCTCAGCCCAGGATAAAAAGCAAGTCCTTGATGACATGATAAATCAGCTTCTCACATTACAGGAAGCTTATCGGCTGGGATATGACAAGAAGCCGGAGGTTGTAGATGTAATCGCAAAGAAAGAAAAGATTCTGGCAGCAGAAGCCTATGAGAAAAAGGAAGTGTATGACAAAGTATTAACAACACAGCTTATCAGGCAATACTATACATGGTCAAAACGAAAATTGAAATTGAGCAGAATGAAATTTGTGTATGGAACCGATAGCTCACTTGTGGAAGAGAAAGAGCAGAAGGCTTACGAAGTTTATCGAAAATTACAGGAGGGAGCTGATTTTAAAAGATTAGCAGTTCTATATTCGGAACATCAAAATGCACAAAATGATAGTGGTAGTTTGGGAGCGATAGATTGCTTTCAAATGGATGAGGATATATTTGGTCGAGCATATGATTTGCCTGTTGGAGAAGCTGGAGAGCCGTTTCATGCAAATAATGCTTATTATATTCTGCTGGTAGAAAAAAGAATTCCTCAGAAGGTGCGTGCTTTTGAGAAGGAGCGCGCTCAAATTGTTGAGAATTTGAAGAAAAAATATGCCTTTAAATTATCTCATGAATTTTTTCAGTTAAGGAAAAAACTAAGGACAGAATACCATTACAGGCTATTATCTGAAAATATTGACTTTTTTTGTAATCGTGCAAAAGCAATTATAACGAAGGAAGATTCCACTGATCTTTTTAATGATACAGAAAGGTCTGTGGCTCTTTGCGAATCTGATATTAATAAAATTACAATCGGTGAATTTTTTCGAAAAGCATTTCCATTCTTTTGGAACTCACTCGATGAGAAGCGACTAGTTGAAAAGCTGCTTTCAAAAGATTGCCTGGAGCAGCTCACACAATACAAGGC
>WJJN01000083.1 GCA_014729735.1 Candidatus Zhuqueibacterota bacterium | reverse complement strand
TCGTACAGAAACTGGAATGGATTCGGCAGCGGAAAATGATCAGCGATATTGCTATTGCTGCTATCCTGCGCTATTGTCCGCTGTGCGGTGATCACGATGCGCAGGGAATCCGGCTTCATCCAGAATCCCTCGAAATAATATTCGTCCATCAATGGGATCATTTTAACGAGGAAGGGATTGTAGGCAAAATAGACGTAGGTTTTGGAATGACCTTCATAAGAGACAGCATTGATTTCGTCGTAACTTTGCTGGCTGTTTATTTGCACCTGTTTGATAAGTTCATCAAAATCACTTCGTGCGAAAATTGAGGCAACATTAAAGAGCAGAATGATAAACAGGGAAACAAGGACCTTTTTTGGCATCTGGAAATTCCGTATTTCTGTGAAAGCTAACTTTTGATTTAATTTAGATTACGGAGGAGGGAGGGGATAGTTCCCGATAGAAGCAATTATGAATTATGAATGCAGAATGATGATGAAAAAACACTTGCTTTTATTCATAAATTAGAATTCCTTTCAGTAGCGACAAATCGGCGGCAAGTCAATTTTCCGCTAAAAATGCATGATGCAATTCAAAAAATCTCAATGTATGCTTCATCCTTCCACCTTGTTTCTCCAACTCCAGATACTTTTGCCATTTTTATTCGTCTATTGAAAAGCTCGCAGATAAGGGAAAACATATTTGATCTTTATCTAGCTGCTACTGCAATGAGCAATAACGTCGATCAAATTTGTACATGGAATATAAAAGATTTTGAAAAAATTGAAGCGTTTCATCTACTGACACCTGAAGAAATTCTAAGTTCATTATAGTAGTTATAACCTTGTAGAAGTTAGCGCAAATAAAAGCCCACATTTATTTTATCGTAGAGCGGCAAATGACGCAGAGATCACAAAGCAGCTTTTAAAAATCGTTGTGTTGCTCTGCGACCTCTGCTGCGTTTATGGCTACCGTTCCCTTAGCGGCTTCGCCGCTATGCATTGACACAGTCAATGCACTCCATAAAATATCGTTGACTTTTTCGAATTCTATCCTTATCTTATTTTTAACGTTATGCACCTACCTCTCGCCTGTTGACTACATTGTTTGATTTTTCATTCTTTTTTTAGCTTCATTCGTTTTATTCAAAATCTTTGCCAGGATGTCTTATCCTGTTCTAATTAATTTTTTATTTATGAACCATTCACAGGAGGTATTCTATGAACAAACAGTTATTTACCTTTCTTTCACTCGTGCTTCTCTTCTTTTGTCTGGTGTGCAACCGCAGTCCCTCGCAGCCGGAGGAGAAGATCAATAATCCACGAAATTACACATGGACCGTGGACACGCTGGCATACCCCGGCAGTTTCCAAACACAAATGCGATGTATCTGGGGCAGTTCGGCAAAAGATGTTTACGTCGTCGGGCACAATGACGGGGGTTCAGGAAAAATGTATCGCTACACCGGCGATGGAATGTGGCATCATATTAATCTGCCGAAAATCGGACACTGGTTTGATCTTAGCGCAGTTTATGGTTTTGCTGAAAATGATGTCTGGACAGTAGGGTACAGTCGAGAATTAATTACTCGTGACAGTACCGGACGGGGAGTCTATGAAAATCGCAGTCTGATTTTTCACTACGATGGTGTCCAGTGGAATGAAGTTGATCTGCCGGAATGGGGTAATATGCTCGAATCGATTTGGGGCAGCGCTCCGGATGATATTTGGGCGGGAGGGATTAATGGTACTTTATTCCATTATAATGGTTCGTTTTGGGAAAAGGATTCGCTGCCAAAACCGATACCGGAGACTCATGTATTTTTCTATAATATGGTTTCTATAACTGGTAATTTTGACATTACTTATTTATTGCAACACGCCCCTTTTGATAATAGCGGATCACGATATTATTTCTACAAAAATAGTTATAATTCCTGGACCCTTATCGATAGCACTCTTTATACAACTCGAAGAGGCATTTGGTTAAGTCCTAATGATGAATTATACACAATTGGCAGCGGCGGCGTTTATCGAAGGAATAATTCCTATTGGGAAAATATACTCGGAAATTTCAAGGCTTTAGGGATCAATGGCACCGAAAATGATATTTTTGTTGTTGGTTATTCAGGTCTAATTAACGAAAAAATTTACCATTTCAATGGTACCGATTGGTGGCAATATGAAAATATATCCATTCAGGGAGCTGAACTCCTCGATATCTGGACAGATGGTAGAGAAGTTTTCATTGTAGGATATCTCGGTAATAATTCAATAATTTTACATGGGAAATAGGAAGGAGACTTTAATGAATACTTTATTAAAGATTTTATTGCTAAATCTGTTTCTTTTGACGATTTGCTATTCCCAACATATTCCCTTATGTATGGGAAATGCACATAACGGAAGAATTTGCTACGGATACGCCACAGCGAGAGCGTTTAATAGAGGATGGAATGATCCGGTCTGTCCTGCAAGCGATCTTTATTTAACTAAAATTCAAACAACATATTTTCAACATTATTCGAATAAAACGCTGTCAGAAGTTTTAAGTGAAATCCATGTCGGGGACATAGTTGAATTTGATGAAGGGGATCATGTCGCTTACGTATCATCAATATCGACCAGAGATGTCACCGGTATTAAAGTAGACCAAGTAGAAGGACCTTACAGCAGTGAACAAACATACATTCAACTAAGTTGGGTAATCAGCGGTCATTACAATCCCAATATTCAAGCCCGAGGTAATCCAATTGGATATTTTAGAAAAAGACCAAGATGGTCGATGTGGCTCGCAAATGAACAAATAAATGGTAATGATTGGGGGACAGTTGGGATCGCGAAGACCGGTGGTATTGTAGAATATAATTCTCCGCATTTAACCACTAACATCCACTGGGAGACCCAATACACACTGGATGCAGTAATGCACGGTCATGAATACGGAGTCTACGTTCGGATATTTGACAGATGGTCCAAAGAATTTAATACTATCAGTACAAATAAGACAACGAATATTACGATCCTGGATTGGGATTTTCAAGAAGCGAAACAATATCGTGCACATTTTATTAAAGAATTCAACATCACCATACAAAACAACTTTCAAGGAATCGGCAATACCGGAATAATAAAAGTGGATGGTGTTGAATATAATCTGCCACACGCTGCATTTCCCGTTACGCAAAACGAATCTATCACCGCTCAAGCGCTTTATCAAGTCCATAATTCCATCGAATATGTGTTCTCAGAATGGCATGATGACAACACCAGCTCCCAGCGCACTTTTGAGCCCACTAATCATGCCACTTATAC
>WJJN01000605.1 GCA_014729735.1 Candidatus Zhuqueibacterota bacterium | reverse complement strand
GCAGGATAAAAAAGTCGGTGTGATTGCCATCGATCCCACAAGTCCTTTTACTGGCGGCGCGCTCCTGGGAGACCGCATTCGAATGGGAGATTTATCGACCGATTCAGGCGTATTTATTCGCAGCATGGCAACCCGCGGCAGTCTGGGAGGACTCTGTGAACGCTCACAAGAAGTCGCCGATCTAATGGACGGTTTTGGATTTGAGATCGTGATGATCGAAACCGTCGGAGTCGGGCAATCTGAACTCGAAATTGTAGAAGCTGCCGACACGACAATCGTCGCGCTGGTCCCTGAATCCGGCGATTCTATTCAAGCGATGAAAGCCGGATTAATGGAAATCGCCGATGTCTTTGTATTAAATAAATCTGATCGCGAAGGCGCTGACCGTTTCCTGACAGAACTTGAATCCATTCTCGATTTTGCGGATGAAAATAAGAGATGGAAGCCTCCTATCGTTCAGACAATTGCCAATTCGGGAGAAGGCATCACCGATTTGCAAAACGAGATCGAAAATCATCTGCAATATCTGAAAACGACAGATATTCTCAGGAAGAAGAAACGGAAACGCATTGAAAATTACATTCGCCGATTGATTCGCGAAAAATTACTGGATCGCTTCTGGCAGCCGGAAACAGTCACGAAGCTCTATTCCGATCTGGACAAGATCATGCAAAAAGATATTTCACCTTATAAATTAACAGAAATATTGATTGCGCAATTCCTTGAAAATCAAAAATAATATTAGCCGATTTCCAAATGAATCAAAATTTACTTGACCTTTTCCAATTTTTTCGCTAATTTAATTTTGCTGTCTTTAATAGTTTAATAACATGAATAACGTCAAAGGAGATCAGTATGGTGACATCAGTCGATGATGCATATAAAAGTGTTGAAAAATATTTTCCCCATTGGGAAAAAGTGAAAGATATGATAGATCAATGTATCGATTTAATGTTGAACCTTCGCCAAAGTGGACATCCCGGCGGATCGCGCTCCAAAGTCCACATGCTCGTAGCAACACTTTTAGGCGGAGCAATGCGTTTCGATATCCGTAATCCTGAAAAACGATTTTCAGATCGATTTGTGCTGGTCGCCGGACACACCATCCCCTTAGTTTATGCAACTCTCGCGGTTCTTAATGAAGCTCTGCGCCGTAAATTCAAAGAGACAGGAGACAAAAGATATTTGATCGCGGATGAAGCGAACAAAGCGCTGTATTATGAAGACTTATTAACACTCCGGCATAACGGCGGATTGCCGGGACATGCTGAAATGGCTGGGAAGACGTTGTTTTTGAAATTCAACACCGGTCCTTCCGGACATGGCTCTCCTGTTGCTGCGGGCGAAGCAATGGCATTGAAATTAGCAGGCGCTGGCGATGTACGTGTTTTCGCAGTGGAAGGTGAGGGCGGATGGACAGCCGGAGCAATGCATGAAACCATGAACTCCGCATGGGGTTTGGGACTCAACAATCTTTATTATTTATTCGATTGGAACGATTACGGCATCGATAATCATAAAATGAGCAGTATCATCTACGGTACGCCCAACGAATGGTTCGGTGCACATGGCTGGCGTGTGTTCGGAACGGAACGAGGTATGGAATGGGCTCCTGCGACAAAAACAATTCTTGAAATGATCCACACGGAAAATAAAGATTTGCAACCGAATGTCGCCTGGTTCAAGACGCGCAAAGGCAGAGAATACGGTGTGTTTGACAATAAATCGCACGGCGTTCCACACAAGCCGATGAACAGTCCTGCATTCTGGGAAACGAAAAAGCTGTTCATGGAAAAATATGATATTGAATTCGAGGGATATGGCGATCCGGCTCCGGGATCCCACGATGCGCAGGTCGAGCAAACCCGAACCAATCTGAAAAAGGTTTTCAATTTATACGAGCAGGACCAAGATTTGCTCAATTACGTAGCAGATTATCTGGCTGATCTCGGCGACAGCATTCCTGAAAATAAGCCTCAGATTTATTATGATTTCAGCAAAAATCCAACGAACGATCCGGTGTTCACGGATTATAAAAATTATCCTGCGGATATTTTTGCCAAACCCGGTGAAAAAGCCGCCAATCGTGCGGGACTTGCCAAATTCGGTGCCTGGATCAATGCCGAATGTTACAAGCGATATGGACGTCCGCTCTTTATAGCCATGTCTGCTGATCTTGCGGATTCCACAAATATTTCGGGATTTGCTAAAGCATACGGCGATTTCGAAGGATTCGGTCCTTATGAGCGAAATTCAAATCCCAAAGGCTGTTTGCTACCGCAGGGAATTACGGAATTCGCAAACGCCGGTATTTCAGTGGGAATTCCGACCGTAAATTTCTCTGAAAAACCCTATGAAGAATTCAATGGATTTTATGGCACATGCTCAACATACGGATCCTTCGTATATTTGAAATACGGTCCAATGCGCCTGTTCAGTCAACTGGCACAAGATTCTGAAATAAAAGCTGGCAAAGTGTTATGGGTTGCAGGACATTCCGGTCCCGAGACAGCCGAAGATTCACGTACCCACTTTGGTATTTTCTCTCCTGCAGTTACGCAAATGTTCCCGCAGGGACATGTCATCAATATTTATCCCTGGGAGCACAACGAAGTCGCACCCGCTGTTGCCGCGGCAATGGCAAGCGATGTTCCCATCATTGCGCTGCATCTTACACGACCAGCGGTAGAAATCCCGGATCGTGAAAAACTGGGCATACCATCGCATATGGAAGCAGCAAAAGGCGCGTATATTATCCGTGATTACGACGAAAATAAGCCAAAAATGGGAACGGTCTTTGTGCAGGGTACGAGTGTTACCAGCAACATCATTAAAATTCTTCCCCGGATAGAAGAAGCCGGATTGAACGTGAAACTGGTGGCAGCAGTCAGTTATGAGCTATTCAAAATGCAACCGGAGAGCTATCAGAACTCAATTGTCAACGAAGATGACTGGGTGAATTCGACCTTTGCGACAAACGCGGCACGGGCGAATATGGCTGACTGGACAGCGCATAAAATTTCCCTTGAATATGCCATGTCCTCGGATTGGGATAATAACTGGCGTACCGGCGGTTCCAT